>JAVZSA010000005.1:0-57599 GCA_038880255.1 Thermoplasmata archaeon | reverse complement strand
TCCTTATCAAACATGTTAAAAACTTTTTTGGATTGGAATAAAATCTGGTCGCTCAATTTAACTAGATGTGACCCAAAACATTCTCCTACCCCCATCTTTTTTTATAAAATGACTTAAGCAAGAAAAACAAGGAAGATTGAAAACAAAATCTAATAAAAATTTCTGCAAATTTTGTTGTCCTTAAATTAGAGAAGGATATGATTCATTATAGAGCGTGTTTGTATGATATCACAAAAAAACTAAAAGTAAGTCATGTGGCAAAAATTTGGCTACCATAAAGCACAACTAAAAGAGTAATAGATTTAATTATAAGAAATAGAAAAATTAATATACGAATATTTGAATGTGATTTAATAATAAACAAATTAATAAAAAATAAAAATAGTGATGAAAAATGAATCAAGAAAAAAGTAAAAATATAACAAAAAAGTATGTAAAAATCATAGTAACTGTTTTAACTGTGATACCTTTTTTATTTCTGCTAATCGTGCCCAGTTACAATATCACTAACCCAACACTTAGTGGATTACCCTTCTTTTATTGGTATCAAATTATGTGGCTTTTTTTGGCTGCAATGTTGTTCAGTGTAGCAGCATTGATATATAACAAGTATGGTGGTGAGTGAAAATGCTATCTATCTTAGGGATATCAGTATTTATTGCTCTATTTATAGTGTTTATAATTATTGGTTTCTATGGAAGGAGATGGAGAAAAGGAGATTTATCTAAACTCGATGAATGGGCATTGGGTGGCAGAAGATTTGGTGCTATGATAGTATGGTTTTTGGTAGGTGCCGATCTCTATACTGCATATACGTTCATTGCAATTCCTTCTTCAGTATTTAGCATAGGCGCAATATACTTTTTTGCCGTACCTTATGTTGCAGTCACTTTTGGGATTGCAATGTGGGCGATGCCAAAGCTATGGACGATCTCCCACAAGAATGGGTATGTAACCTCAGCTGATTTTGTAAAAGATAATTTTAATAGCAGAACTCTCGCATTACTTGTAGCAATAGTAGGAATTGTTGCAGAATTGCCATATATTGCTTTACAGATAGTAGGAATGTTATCAGTATTAACAGTTATGCTTTCTGGGATTGCAAATATAACACTGATTGATAGATTGGCAATCATATTGTCATTCATCATACTCGCATTATTCACTTATACCAGTGGACTTAGGAGTTCTGCTTTAACTGCAATTTTTAAGGATATAATAATTCTAACAAGTGTTGTTGTTGTAGTGGTATTGGTTGCAATCAGTGGCGATTTTTCTACAGCTTTTACTCATCTATCTACAAAATATTATCATCTTTTACCACTGCAAATAAATGCATATTGGAGTCTATTCTTGATGAGCGCATTAGCATTATATCTTTATCCCCATGCGGTTACAGGATCATTAAGTGCTAAAAATCCCAAATCTTTGAGAATCAGCCAATCACTTTTACCATTATATGGTGTTGGACTTGCACTTTTGGCCTTGTTTGGAATCTTAGTCTATGCTAATACTCATGCAATGAGTTTTCTTACTACCAATTTTCCAGCCACGGCAAGAGGTACCTATGTAGTTCCAGCTTTGATATTTTTCACGTTACCTGATTGGCTGACAGGTTTTGCATTTCTCGGTATTTTCATTGGGGGACTAGTTCCCGCATCTATTATGGCAATTTCACAGGGCAACCTATTGACTAGAAATATAATAAGAGAGCTTAAGCCAAATATAAACCCAAAAACTGAAACTAAAATTTCAAAATATTCCACAATAATATTTGCATTTATAGCCCTCGGATTTGTATTTGTATTTCCATTGTCATATTCGGTGCAATTGCAACTGTTTGGTGGTATTTTAATTTTGCAGATTCTACCATCTGTGTTCTTGGGGCTAATTACAAACAAACTGGATAAATATTCATTGATGGCTGGATTGATTGTCGGAATTGGTACTGGAATATACTTTATGGAAATAGCCAATAAATTTTCAACATGGACAACAACACTATTAACCGTAAATTCACAGCTAGGTCCTCTGTTCATTGGTCTGTTGGCATTATCAATAAATCTAGCAATAGTTTTAATTGGAACTTTGATAGTGAGGAGTTTAAAGATCAAAAACAAAACTATTTAAAATATTTTCTAATCTTTTTTATAAAATGACTTAAGCAAGAAAAATAAAACTATAGCCATAAGCACCTTCCTACTCCATCCGTATTCCATTTATAAAATGCTTTCAGATCGCTTTTTTAATTATGTTATATGCATTATTGATGTCAGCATTTATTATCATTTTCGATACTAACCTCTATGGTTTTATTTTTCATTTACTGCTGAATTCCATTGAATAACATTGTGAAAGTGATATTATCTCTTCAAAATTCTTTTCTGTATCTATTTTTTATTGCCCGCTGGGCATTACAACAATTTCAGTTCCAAACAGATTAAATAAATGATTAAACAGTTCAAATTCGAATATAATCAATCTATCTTTGTATGCTATAATAACCTTTTCAACATTATGGTCAATTACTTCATTCAATAATTCAAAAAATGCTTTTCTTTTTTCAAATGATATACCTGATGCAAAATCAGAGAATATAACATTTATTTTATATCATTAAATACACATTGTTTAAGCATTTCATCGGATTAATCAGGTCCCTTTTTTGTTTATGCATAGATACTCTTACAAATACATCTCTTTTTACATTCTGATTCAATAATTTATATACATTAGAAAGATAATCATAATGACAATTTAGTAATTTTTTGACTCTCAGAATCTAATTTTAACATATTTGTATAGTATTGGTCTTGATATTCGCAACAGTTTTAGCATTTTTTTGATTTTTATAGTTATATTATATATCTTTACTACCATTTAATATATTCTATGTTTTCATAAACAATGATGCTTTGAGAGTTTATCACCCAGATTTTCTTGACATAAAACTTCCTTCTTTATTTTGATATTAGATACCACATTTGTATCAAAGGGGAATTCCTCAGAAAAACATATGAATTCTCTCCCCGATAAATTCAGTCCTATTTTTGCATCACAGAATAAAAATATGAATAGTCCTTATGAATCTACCCACTTCTAAAAAAGTATTTATCTATCTTTTTAGAAATCTATAAAATTACCCTATAAATGTTTCATAAATATTATTTTCATAAAACTTCGATCAATTTCCATAATCATTTTGGTAAACGATATATTTTTCATATTATACGCGGATTTATTGTTTATATATTTTTTTAATTTGTCTGATATGAAAATTTTTTCTTTATTTTCTGCAATATTTTGTTTCATCATTTCTGCATCCATTTGCATTATATCTATTTACCTTACATTAAGATCACCCAATCTTTGTATATGCACTACCCTATTCTTCTTGTTTCTTTAATAAATTATTTCATATTGCACCAGAAGAATTGAATATAATACCTTAATTTTTTTCTTTCATTTTTCTTCCATTATTTGAAAATCTTCAATTATATCTTTAAATTAATATTATTCAAGTAATTTTATAAAGTATATATTATTTTATAATTCCTCAAAGCTGAATTATGTATAAACTGATAATACAAAAAAATTAAATAATAAACATTGTTAAATAGAATTGGTGATAGAAATGGTGGAAACATGGTTGAAATTTCTAAGTGAGGATATAAAAAATGATTTGGAAAAGTTAATGGCAGAAAGAAAGAAGGGTTTCTTTGAATCTGTTTTACCACCAATTGATATTGTAGAATCTGAAGGAAATTTAATAATCACCGTAGATCTTCCAGGGATTAAAAAGGAAGATATAAATTTAGAAATAAGTTCTGCATACTTAAAAATTCAAGTAAATAGAAAAATAAATTATGGTGAAAAGGCGCTTATACATGCTGCACAGAGGCCTGAAAGATTTTATAAAAGAATACTTTTACCTGTGAATGTGGATGAAGAAAAAGCTACTTCAAAGTATGAAAACGGTGTTCTTACCATAACAGTACCCTTGGGAAAAGCAGCAAAAATAAAAGTAGAATAAATCATTTTTTAAAATAAAAATATACAAAAAGAACTGCAGATATTACAAAACCAAAAATTGAAATTACAGGATGGTAAATTGCTAGAATAGCACTCCCAACAAATATTGATCCAGGAATAATATAATCATAACCTTTCATATCATTTTTTTTACCTATTCCAGATTGAATATCAAGGAAATCATTTAGTTTTGTTATTATTCTATTTATTGTTCTATAATTTTCTATTATTGAATCAATTTCATAATTTAGTGTATTGTAAAACAATTCTCTTTTCATTTCACTTGAATTAAGAAGGTTTCCTATTGATTTTAACATATTAAATTCAGGATCCAATGTGAGTGCTACTCCCTCCATCAAGACATACATTCTAATAAAAAGTGCTAGATTATCTGGCAATCTAAAGGGAAATTCATAAAGTATTTTGTTGGCTAAATTCACAAGTTCCCTTATCTCCAAATCTGTTATCTTTTCACCTTCCATTGACCTAAGTGCAAGTGCAATGCCTTTTTTGATTATCCATCTATTTGCATATGGATCTAGAGCATCAAGACGTATCATGGCATCTATTATTTTATCTGGATCCTTAGAAATTAGGGCATTATATAGCATAAATAGGTTTGTTCTTGTTTTACTATCCAGCCTTCCCACCATACCAAAATCATAAAGTATTAAAGATCCATCTTCTGAAACATAAATGTTGCCAGGATGTGGATCTGCATGAAAAATGTTATCCTTAATAACCATTTGTGTAAAAACGCTTACTACCCTTTCTGCAAGATCCTTCAGGTCAAAGCCCTTTTCCTTTAATTTTTCCACATCTGTTATTTTAATACCAGGTACGTATTCCATTGGAAGTATCTTTTCTGTTACAAGATCTAAATAAACGCCTGGTATTTTAAGCCTATTTTCTCTTGAATAAAGGTTACCTGATATTTCCAATAAATTGTTTGCCTCTTTTCTATAATCCATTTCTTCATAAATACTCTTTTCAAATGTTGTTAATACTCTTTCTGCCATTATTTCAAATTCCTCCCCCATTATTATTCTAAAAACATTTTTCATACTCTTTACAGCAGCCAAATCCAACTTTACTCTTTTTCTAATTCCTGGCCTTTGTACCTTTACTACAATTCTTTTGCCATTTAAACCAGCAAAATGGACCTGTCCAAGACTGGCAGAAAATATTGGATTTTCTTCAAAGTAATCAAAAATTTCATTAATTTTTTTACCATATTCTTTTTCTATTTCCTCTTTTATTTCATTGAATGGAGCTGGAGGCACCACGTCTTGTAGTTCTGACATTATATCAATGTATTCTTGAGGAAACATATCACCTCTAGTGGAGATAATTTGACCCATCTTAATGAATGTTGGACCTAATTTATAAAATATTTTAACATTTTTCTTTGCCAATTTTTTTATTTTTTCACTCTTTTTTGACTTAGCATATTTATTTACCTTTCTTATTATTAGCAGAAAACGCACTACTGAATAATATATTTTAATTTTGTGTACCCTTATTTCATTTTTTGTAACTTCCATAATTTTCATTGAAATTAATTATCATTTAAAATTCTTTTCATCAAAATAAATATGGGAAAAAATAAAATAAAAAGATTATTTAATAAAATTATGAAATTCGAATTTCTATGCTCCGATTCTCAGGGTGTCAGATCAATGGCATTATTTATTGATTCTGGTATAAAAATAATAATAGATCCATCAGCATCTCTTGGCCCATACAGATATGGATTAAGGCCAACAGAAATTGAATATTCAAAGCTTTTGGAATATAAAAAGAAAATTAGAGAATATGCAAAAAAATCTGATGTTTTAATTATAACACATTACCATTATGATCATTATGACCCTAATGAAAATTTTTATAAAAATAAAAGATTATTTATCAAGGATCCTATGAATTTTATTAACAGAAGCCAAAAAATAAGAGCGGAATATTTTACACAAATTGTGAAAAACTATGAGATAGCAGACGGAAAAGAATTTGAAATTGAAAATACAAAAATTAAATTTTCGAATCCTTTTCACCATGGTAATGAAAATTCCAGGCTTGGTTATGTTATTTCTGTTTCTGTGGAAAAGGATTTAAAACTGTTGTTCACATCGGATGTTGAAGGACCAATTGTGGAGTCCGTAGCTGATTATATTATTTCTGAATCACCAGATTTAGTAGTGATTGATGGCCCTCCAACATATTTTCTAGGTTATAGATTCTCACAGATGGATTTAGAAAGAACAATCTCTAACCTTAAAAGAATTGTAAAGGAAATTGACAAAGTAATTATAGATCATCATTTGCTGAGAGATCTTAATTACAGAGAAAGGTTGAATGATGTTTACAAGAATGGAAATGTTTTTACATATGCTGAAATGAATGGCGAAGAAATTAATATGCTTGAGGCACATAGGAAAGATCTGTATAAAAAAGGGGAGAAAACAGTGAACATGGAATTTGAAGAATAAACTCGAATTATTTAAATATTGTATTTCTATTCATCCATTATCCAAAAGAGGTAGATTCCATGGAGGTAATAAAATCTGATTTATTGATATTGGGTGCTGGATTGGCAGGTTTAAGGGCAGCGATATCCGCAGCAGAAACGGACAAAAATTTAAAAATAGCAGTTATTTCAAAGCTTTTTTTCTTAAGATCACATTCTGTAGCTGCTGAAGGAGGTACTGCTGCAGTCCTGTATGAGGGGGATAGTTACGATCTCCATGCCTATGATACAATAAAAGGGAGTGACTATCTTGCAGATCAGGATGCTGTTGAAATTTTTGTTAGAACAATGCCAAAGGAAGTATTAGATCTTGATCACTGGGGATGCCCTTGGAGTAGGTTACCAGATGGAAGGATTGCTCAAAGGCCATTTGGTGGACATAGTTTCCCAAGAGCTACATATGCTGCAGATAGGACTGGATTCCATTTATTACATACACTCTATGAAAGATTACTTATTTATGAGAATGTTGAGCGATATCAGGAATTTTTTGTCACCTCCATTATCTTGGATAAAAATGGTTTCTCTGGGCTCACTGCAATAAACATGAAAAATGGCGAATTTGTAGTTTTTCAGGGTAAGGGATTAATAATTGCTACTGGAGGTCTTGGAAGGCTTTATTCATTTACGACATATTCCCATACAGTTACTGGTGATGGTGCAGCTATGGCTTTGAAAGCAGGTATGCAATTAAAGGATATGGAGTTTATACAATTTCATCCAACAGGTCTGGTTCCATCTGGGATTCTGATTACGGAAGGGGCAAGGGGTGAAGGTGGATATTTACTAAACAATAAGAATGAAAGATTTATGCAAAAATATGCACCACAAAAGATGGAACTTGCACCGAGGGATGTGGTATCAAGATCCATGATGTGGGAAATTCAAGAAGGAAGAGGATTTACAGGACCATGGGGGCCTTACCTTTTACTTGACTTAAGACATCTTGGTGATGCAAAGATAAAGGAAAGATTACCTGCAATAAGGGATATTGCAATAAAATTCAATGGTATCGATCCAAAGGATGAACCTATTCCTGTAAGGCCTGCAGCCCATTATACAATGGGTGGTATACATGCAGATAATGATACACAAACACCTGTTAAGGGAATATTTACTTCAGGTGAGGCTTCTTGCATAAGTATCCATGGAGCGAACAGACTAGGTTCGAATTCCACTGCAGAATGTCTTGTTTTTGGTGATATTTCTGGCAGGGTAGCTGCACAATATGTTCAAAAGGCATCGATGAATGAACTAAATATGGAAAAGGTAAAATCCGAAGAAAATAGAATATACGTTGAAGCATTTAAGGAAAGGGGGAATGAAACTGTACCCTTATTGAGAAGAGAATTGAATGAAACAATGCACGAAAAGGTAGGAATATTTAGAAATGAAAAGGACCTTTTGGATGCTTTAAAGGTTGTTAAATCTTTGCAGGAAAGGTTTAAGAATGTATATGTTGAAGATAGAATTATGAACTATAATACAAACTTATTCACATATCTTGAACTTGATAATCTTTTAGAGGTGGCTGAGGTAGTTATCCTGGGCGCAATTGCAAGAAAAGAGAGTAGAGGAGCGCATTATAGAACAGATTATCCAAAGAGAGATGATGTAAATTGGATGAAACATACAATTGCACAAAAAGTAAATGGCGAAATTTCATTGAGCTATATCCCAGTGAGAGTTACAAAGTGGAAGCCTGAGGAGAGAAAATATTGAGGTGATTTTATGGAAAAAATAATTTTTAGGATAAAAAAAGGTACACCTGAAAAATGGGAATATAAGGAATATGAAGTGCCGGTGGAGAATGGAACAACAATCCTTGATGCACTATATTATATTAGGGATAATATTGATCGCACCCTCTCCTTTAGGGCTTCATGTAGGATGGAGGTGTGTGGCTCCTGTGCAATAATGGTGAACAATTTCCCAAGAACTGCCTGTTCCACACAAATAAAAACAATTGGAAAAAAGGTGATTACATTAGAACCATTAAAAGGATATAAGTGGATCAGGGATCTTGTTGTGGATTTTGATGATTTCTTCAAAAAACACGAGAGTGTTAAGCCCTATTTGATCAGGGATAATGTTCCTGAAGGCCAAATACTTCAGTCACCTGAACAACTTGCAAAATATAAACAATTTACATTATGCATAAAGTGTGGGGCATGTGTTGCTGCATGTCCAGTTGCAATAAGTGATCCATTTTATTTAGGGCCTGCAGCACTTGCAGCTGCCTATAGGTTCAATGCTGATAGTAGGGATCAAGGTAAAAATTTAAGACTCGCTGTTGTAAGTGATACTGAGGGTTGCTGGAGATGCCATTTCTCCTCAGAATGTTCTGAAGCATGCCCAAAGGATATTGATCCGGCTGGTGCGATTCAAAAATTAAAGGTACAGTCTGCAGTTTATGAAATTAAGAAAATTTTTAAAGTAGGGGTGAATAAATAATGTCATTTAAGGATTCTCTAAACTGGATAAATATAAAGGGAAGGCATCTTCAAAGTGGTATAGCTTTCATATTACATAGGTTGACAGGTCTCGTTATACTTCTTTACCTTTATATTCATTTAGCTGCTCTATCACAACTTTTGAATGGTGGTCTTGCCTACAAAAATTTCCTCGCTACAGTTGAATCACCTCCATTTATTGTTCTAGATATTCTCCTGTTTCTTGTAATATTTTATCATGGTGCTAATGGTATCCGATTGGTAGTACAGGAATTCGGTATAGGAACAAGGAAAAGAAAGATATTTTTCTGGATAATGATGGTACTCGGTTTAATTGGCTGGATATTGCTCACATACCTTGTGGTATCAAACTTTATAGGGGGTGCTTAAATGTCTTTCAATGAAAGTGTTAAAAAAAGAATGGAACCTATCGCCTGGCTTTTCCAACTAATAACTGCAATTTTTATGGTATTTTTCTTAGGTGTTCATCTCATAATTGCCCACGCATATGGATTAAATAATATATTATTCCAAAAAATACTTGAAAGACTACAAGATCCTTGGTGGCAGGCATTCTACATAGTTTTCATAATTTCTGTTACATACCATGGGCTTAATGGACTTAGAGGCATTATATTGGATATGGGAGTCAAGAAAATAAAACTTTTGAACATAATATTCTGGATAATTGCTATTATAACAATAATTTACGCAATCTGGTTACTATACTCCATTATCGGAACTGCTTAAAAAGTGTATAGGATGAAAAAGGAAATCCTAGAAATACTGAGATGTCCTGTATGCTTAGGAGAGTTTGATTTGGAAGTAAGTGAAGAAAAGGAGGAAATAATAAGAGGAACATTAATATGTAAAAAATGTGGAAGGAAATATAAAATTGAGGAGGGGATTCCAATGCTCCTTCCAGAATTAGGTGAGAAAAATGGTTGAAGATGTTTTAATCTCTATGAAGGATGAAATGGTTAAAACTTTAATGGATATGATATCGATTGTTGCCATAAGTCCTAGCTCTGGAGGTAAGGGTGAACTGGAAAGGGCTGAGTTTCTCGAGAAAAAAATAATGGAAATTGGCCCAGATTTGATTGAGAGGGTAGATGCAAAGGATGAAAATGGATTTGTAAGACCAAACATAATTGCAAAGATGTATGGTGAAAATAAAGAAAAAACCATATGGATTGTGGCACACATGGATACAGTTCCAGAAGGTGATAGATCTTTATGGGAGCACGATCCATTTGTAGCCTATGTGAAGGATGGAAAAATTTATGGAAGAGGAAGTGAAGACAATGGCCAAAGCCTAGTAGGAGCTTTATATGCATTTAAAGCAATAAAAATATCTGGAATAAAACCAAAGAATTCAATTGGTTTAATATTTGTATCTGATGAAGAAATGGGTAGTAAATATGGTCTGGAATACGTTATAAACAATTATAAATTTGGAGATAAAGATGAATTTCTTGTCCCTGATTCTGGAAATGAAGATGGGACTGAGGTAGAAATATCTGAAAAGGGTATTCTTTGGTTTTCAATCATTGTAAATGGTAAACAAGGACATGCATCAAGACCAGATTTAAGTTTAAATGCACATAGGATTGGAATTGATTTGGCGAGAAAAATAGATGAAAAATTGCATAAAAAATACAACAAAATTGATGATTTATTTATTCCACCCTATTCTACATTTGAACCAACAAAGAAGGAAGCAAATGTTCCAAATGTCAATACCATACCAGGTAAAGATGTGTTCTATTTTGATTGCAGGATTTTGCCTTCATATTCCATAGATTCTGTAATTGATGATATTAAAAAAATTTGTGCAAGAGAGGAAAAATATACAGGCGCAAAAATTGATTTTAATATTTTACAAAGGGCGGACAGTGCAGGTACAACGGACAAAAATTCTGAAGTTGTACAAAAACTTTTAAAAACTTTAAGGGAAAAAAGAAAAATTGAACCGAAATTGGTGGGAATTGGCGGTGGGACTTGTGCTGCAATATTGAGAAGAAAAGGCTATCCAGCAGTTGTTTGGTCAACGCTCGATCCTGTGGAACATAGTCCAAATGAATATTGTAAAATAGAGAACCTTATTAATGATGCTATTGTTTTTGCGCAAATTTTCTCTTCTTAAATTTTTTCCATAAATGAAAGTACTTCATTAACATCAAATGAAGTTATTTTTTCTGAATCCATAAGCAATTTACCATCTACAATAGTATGCGTCACATTTAAACCCTTTAGCCCATAAACAATGTTTGGAATAATATTCTCTTTTCTAAAGGGAATTGCACTTGGGAAGGGATCCACCACAATTATATCTGCCAATTTTCCTTCCTCTATTGAACCTAAAATATGTGAGAGTTTTAACGCTTTAGCACCATTAATCGTTGCAAAATCCAATATTTCCTGAGAATTTAAAATAGACGCATCCCATCTCTCATTTTTATGCATTAGTCCTGTAGTTTTCATAACATCAAACATATCTAAATTATTATTTGTCACCACACTATCTGTGCCAAGGGTAACATTAACTTTTCTATTCATCATTTCAATAATTGGAGATGCACCACCTGTTCCAAGCTTCATATTACTAACTGGATTGTGAGAAACATTTACACCACTAAGTGCAAGATAATCTATCTCCCTTATAGTAAGCCAAACATTATGAGCAGAAATTAAATTATTATTCAAAAAATTGATTTCTTTTAGATGTTCAACAGGTCTTTTGTTCTTTTTCTTTAAATAATCATAAACCTCTTTTCTTGTTTCAGAGAGATGCATATGCATTAAAACACCATACCTTTCAGCAATCTCCTTTCCTTTTAATAGTGTTTCATCGGAACATACATAAACTCCTTGAAATCCTATCAAAGGTATTATCCTTTCCTTTTTTAAATGTGAAGAGATAAATTCTTCTGCATTTTTTAATGGATCACCTTTCTGTGTTGTATATTCTTTATCCAACGTTACCCAGGAAAGAAATCCTCTAATACCAGATTTCTCAACAGCCCTTGCAATTATATGTTCATCATAGTATAGATCAAGAAATGATGTTGTACCTGTCCTAATCATCTCAGCAATGGAGAGTAATGAGGAATAATAAATTTCATCCTCTGTTCTTTTTGAATCTAATACAAATGTCTTTTCCAAAAATCTGTCAAGTTGCATATCCTCTATTACCCCTCTAAACATACTCATACCAACATGGGTATGTGTATTTATGAAACCTGGCATAACTATCTTATTTTTTGCATCAATCACATATTCAGCTTCATGATTAATATTTTTACCAATTTCAGTTATAAAATTATCTTCAATATATATATTTGATTCAACTATTTTTCTATCCATATTTTGTGTTACAACGGTTCCATTCTTAATTAAAATGCTCATATAATGTATAAAGAATAATTTGGTATATTTTATTTTCGTTTTTAATTTTAGGATTTTTTAAATATTTCAAATACATTTCCCAAATCTTATAGGGTGAAAATATGGAAAGGGTAGTAATTGCTGTAGGTGGAAATGCGCTCCTCCGACAGGGAGACAAAGGAACAGCAGAAGAACAGTTTAAAAGGGCAAGGGAAACAGCCGAATATATATCCTGGATATTTGAAGGTAGAGAGATTGCACTTACACATGGAAATGGTCCTCAGGTGGGTTCAATATTGCTTCAAAATGAACAGGCAAAGGATATTGTACCACCAATGCCCTTAGATGTTTGTGGTGCCGAGTCCCAGGGAATGATAGGCTATATGCTAGGTCAATCTTTTTCAAATGTGTTAAGATTAAGGGGAATAAATAAAGAGATGATTACAATATTAACAAGGGTGGAAGTGGATGAGAATGATCCTGCATTTAAAAATCCAACAAAACCCATTGGACCATTTTATACAAGATTTCAAGCACAGGAATTAATAAGAGAAAAAGGATGGAGAATGGTAGAGGATTCTGGAAGAGGTTGGAGAAGGGTAGTTCCTTCCCCAGAACCGAAAAAAATTGTAGAAAGTGATGCAATTTTAAAATTACTTGAAAATGGCTTTATTGTCATTTCTGTTGGTGGTGGCGGAATACCAGTGATAAGAAAAAATGGAGGATTTGTTGGTGTGGAAGGTGTAATAGATAAGGATTTAGGAGCTGCTACATTGGCAAAGGATATTGATGCTCTAGAATTAATAATATTAACAGCTGTGGATGTAGTTTACCTAAATTATGGTAAAGAAAATCAAAAACCTTTAGAAAGCTCAAATGTAAAGGAAATTTTAGATTATTATAAACAGGGTCATTTCAAGCCGGGAAGTATGGGCCCAAAAATACAAGCGGCAATAAAGTTCCTACAGAATGGGGGTAGGAAGGTTCTTATAACAAGTCCAGAAAAACTTAAGGATGCATATCAGGGAAAATCTGGTACTTGGATCTACCCCTGAAGCATATTTTTAAATTTTTTCAATATTTCTTTTGCCCTTTCTTCATCAATTTCATCAACGTTTATGTTCATTATTTCCTCTTTTAAAATTATTTCCATCAATGATTTTTGCGTGATTTTTTGTGCCTTTTTTATTTCAAGCACATTCTCTTCTTCAATCTTTTTCAATATTTCCTTTGCCCTCTTTAACACCTCTTCTGGCAAACCTGCCATGGAAGCTACCTCAATACCATAACTTTCACTAATTCCACCCCTTTTTAGTTTCCTTGTAAAAACAAGTTTTCCATTTTCCTCTACAACTGGAAGATGATAATTTTTAACACCTTCAAGATGTTTTTCAAGTTCAATGAGTTGATGATAGTGTGTAGCAAAGATTGTTTTTGCACCTATTTTATTATGAATATATTCAGCAGCTGCCCAGGCAATACTTAATCCATCAAATGTACTCGTTCCCCTACCTACTTCATCCAATATTATAAAGCTCCTTGACGTGGCATTTTTAAGTATATTTGCTAATTCTATCATTTCATTTAGGAAAGTGCTTCTCCCTCTTAAAATGTCATCACTTGCCCCAATTCTTGTAAAGATCCTATCTACTATTCCTATCCTTGCACTTTTTGCTGGAACAAAACTGCCTATCTGCGCCATTATTATAATAAGGGCAATTTGACGCATATATGTGCTTTTTCCAGACATATTTGGACCAGTAAGAATTAAAAATCTATTGTTAAATGTATCAAGATATGCATCATTTGGTATAAAATTACCCTGAAGTTCGAGGACAGGATGTCTACCTTCAATAATCTCAATCTCTGTTGTTTTATTAATAATGGGTTTTGTATAATTCCTTCTTGATGCTAACTCAGCCATTGTTATATAAAAATCCAGAATACCTATCCTTTTTGCAATTTCTTTTATATCTTTCATTTTTGATATCTCTTCCAATATTTTATTATACAATTCATTCTCTCTTGCATCAATATTTAATTTAGCCTCTGAAACAGAATATTCTAAATTCTGTAACTCCTGTGTTGTGTATCTTTCAACATTTTTTAGGGTCTGTTTCCTGATAAAATATGCGGGAACCTTTGAAATTTGTGTCTTTGATACCTCTATGTAATATCCAAAAACATCGTTATAACCTATCCTTAAATTTTTTATCCCTGTTGACTGTATTTCCTTTTTTTCAATTTCTTGGATTAAATTTTCTTTTTCCCTTATTATTTTTCTATAATTATCAAGTATTGAATCGTAACCATCTTTTATTTTTGTAAATTCAAAATTTTCATTTATTGAGTTTTCAATAATTTTTGAAGCATTATCTAATGATTCAATAGACTTAAAAAAATCCTTCAATTTTTCATTTTTCATTGATGAAATTATTCCAGCAATTTCTTTTATGATTGATGATGATCTTTTTAATAGAATTAGATCCTGAGGAGTGGCACGCTTTACTTCTATTCTAGACCAGATTCTTTCTAAGTCTGGAATTTTTTTCAAAAGATCTATTAATGAAAGCCTTAAAATTGTATCTTTATAAAATATTTCCACTATTTCTAATCTTTCATTTATTGTGTCCACATCTAACGAAGGATGATAAATATATCTTCTTAATATCCTCCCACCCATCTTTGTGTTACAAAAATCAAGAATCCCTAAGAGTGAGTTTCTTTCATCACCCCTTGGATCCATAAAGATTTCAAGATTTTTAATTGTTGAATCATCCAAAATAAGGAATTCGCCACTGCTGTAAATGTTTAGTTCACTGAGTGATATAAGTGCATCAATATTTGTCTTTTCAAGATATTCAAAAAGAGCACCAACCGAGAGTGTTAAATCCTCTTTTTTTGAAATTTCTTCTATTTTATCTTCTTTAAGATATTTTTTAATAATTGCCATTGCCTTAAACCTATCCATATCTATCTCTGTAAATGGTATTCCTTTTTCTTCCAAAATATTCATTATATTTTCTGAAACATTATTTGCAATTACAATTTCTCTAGGGTTTATTTTTTGAATTTCGGAAATTAAATTTTCTTCAACATCCTCATCAAAAGAAGTGCCTCTAAATTCTCCTGTGGAGACATCAGCAAAAACAATACTACCCCCTTCACTTTGAGAAATTGAACAAATATAATTTGTTATTGAAACCAAAAGTTCTTCTTCATATACAGTTCCGGCTGTAAAAATTCTCACCACATCCCTTTTAACAATACCCTTTGCATACCTTGGATCTTCAAGTTGTTCACATAACGCCACCTTATACCCTTTATTTACCAATTTTCCAATGTATGAATATAGTGCATGATAAGGTATGCCAGCCATTGGAACATTGTCCCTATTTCTTGATGTAAGGACAATATTAAGTTCTTTGGAAACTACTCTCGCATCATCCCCAAAGGTTTCGTAAAAATCACCCACTCTATAGAATAATATCATATCCTTGTATTTTTTCTTTATCTCATAATATTGTTTCATTAATGGTGTTTCCATCCTTTACTAAAAAAGTTCAGGTATTAAAAAATGTTTCCTAGGAAAAATTTATTTAATATTTAATCCATGTTAAAATTGGGTGGAATTACAATGAAGGAAATAAAAGTAAAGGAAGTAATGTCTAAAAATCCTATGATTCTCGATGCAGGTACAGATGTTTCAAGTGCCGTAAAGAAAATGGTACAAAAGGGTATAAGCACAATAATTGTTTCTAAAAATGGTGTTCCTGTAGGTATAGTTACTGATAGGGATCTTGTAACAAAGATAATTGCAAGGGATATAAATCCATCAGAAATTACACTTGAAGAAATAATGTCAAAACCCCTCGTCGTTGTTGATGAAAATGAAAAACTTGAAATTGCTGCCAAAATGATGAATAAGAAAAAAATTAGGAAATTGCCTGTTGTTAGTGGTGGCAATATTATTGGTTTACTTTCTGAAAATGACATTGTTAAAATTTCACCAGATTTGATTTTTTTAGTATCTGAAAAATCAAAGGAAGAAAGTAAATATGAGGAGATTACAGAATATTTTGCTGGCCTTTGTGATGTTTGTGGTCAGTTTTCTACACAGTTAACATTTTATAAAAATTTATATGTTTGTCCTAAATGTAAGGTAAAAATGTGAGGTGCTTTTAAATGAAGATCACATGGTATGGACATTCAGCAATAATGATTGATGATTCCATAAAAATACTTATTGATCCATTTATAGAGAATAACCCTTTAGCACCTGTAAAATGGCAGGACTTGAAACCTGATTTAATACTTGTTACCCATGGTCATGGAGATCATCTTGGTAATGCAATAGATATTGCGAAGAAAAATGATATTCCGGTTGTTGCAATTTATGAACTTGCAGAATACCTTTCATCAAAGGGTGTAAATTCAATAGGAATGAATTTTTCAGGAACATTTGAATTTAAAGGAAAAAAAATTACAATGGTACCAGCATTGCATTCAGCAGGGATTAGTGAAGATAACTTTCAACATTCTGGAGGTCTACCCTGTGGATACGTAATTAACGGTTCAAAGATAATTTATCATGCCGGGGATACAGGTATTTTTGGGGATATGAAAATAATTGGGGAAATTTATAATCCTGAAATATCCCTGTTACCAATTGGTGGATTCTTTACAATGAGTATAAAGGAAGCAGTTTATGCAGCAAAAATGCTTAAATCAAAATATGTAATACCCATCCACTATAACACATTTGATTTAATTAAGCAATTTCCAGAAGAATTAAAGAAAGATCTAATGGGTGTGGCAGATGTAATAATTTTAAATCCAGGAGAAACTAAAGAATTTTAAAACTATTTATAAAATTAAGAAAAGAACAATAATAGTATAAAGAATTGTTTCGAAAATACCTATAATTTTTATCTTTTTAATTTTAAAATAAATAAGCCTTAGAATTGAGATTGAAAAAATTGGAAAACCTAATGGAATTGAAATTGCTGCAGGTAAAAAATTGTAGAAAGAATAATAAACATTTTTCTTTAAAAAGGATCTTACACCAAATTCTGCGCCATATAGATAAATAAAAATTAGAAATGGTATTAATATTACTATTTTTCCTGAAAAACTTGAAGAAAATAAAAGCATTAAAGATTCTCCAAAAATTCCTGTTAGTGTGACCATATAATTCTTAAACTTAATAGTTTTTAAATAATAGGAAATTAAAAATAACGTATATGGAATAAAAAGATATATGTAAATGTAAATAGAATATAATGCAGCAAATAGGGCAATTAATGTTAAAATTATTTCTTGAATTTTAAATTCATTTAAATGTGTATCGAACATCATTAATCCTAAGAATACAGGAATCCAGAATATTATAGTTTGAAAAATAAATCCTCCTGCAATGGAATAATGAATAGAAAGTATAAATGTGAGAATTGATGTAATCCATCCGCCAAATTCTTTTGATATTTTCACAAAAAACAAGAAATTAAAAAAATATTTTTCATTTTTGTCATTTTATTAATGAAAAATTTCTTATTACCTTTTACTTTTCCCAATCATAATGAAAAATATTATTATTTATAATGTGAAATTGCCACTAAAAGTACCTTTTGAAACAAGCTTTGGAATTCAATATTATAGAGATGCATTGTTGTTTAGGTACATTGATGATGTGGAAGCCTGGAGTGAAAGCGTAACAGATTCTGATCCAGGCTATAGCTATGAGTATAATGGATCAGCCATCAATATTTTTGAAAACTATTTGTTAAAATTTCTTCAAGAAACAGAAGATCCTAAAGAATTTATGGAGAAATCAAAAGTAATTAAGGGTCATAATATGGCAAAATCCGCTGTAGAAACTATGCTTTGGGATCTTAAGGCTAAAAGGGAGAAGAAAAGTCTTAAGGAAATTATTGGTGGTGAAAAAGATAGTATACAAAGTGGTATAAGTATTGGAATTCTTCCAATGGATAAATTGCTTCCTATGATAAAAAATGCCATTGAAAAAGGTTATGCAAGAATAAAGTTAAAGATCAAGCCGGGATGGGATGTTGAAGTTTTAAGGGAAGTGAGAAAAAATTTTGGAAATATTCCTCTCACAGTAGATGCAAATCAGGCTTTCGAAAAACACCCAGAAAGGGTGAAACTTCTTGACAGATTTGAATTACTTATGATTGAACAACCATTAAATGAGAGAAATTTTCTTGGCCATTCAAAAATACAAAGGGAAATTTCCACACCAATATGCTTGGATGAAAGTATACATTCTGTGGAAGATGCAGAAAGAATGCTAGAGATGGATGCAGGGAGAATTATAAACTTAAAGATTGGAAGGGTGGGTGGATTATCAGAGTCTTTAAAGATCATAGAATTTGTAAATAAAAACAATATACAAATCTGGTGCGGTGGTATGTTGGAAACTGGTATTGGAAGGTCTTTAAATGTCTTAGTACAGTCGAGGAAAGAATTTAAATTGCCAGGGGATACAAGTCCAAGCGATAGATATTTTGATAGGGATGTTATAAAGAAACCATTTGAAATGATAAATGGCAAAATTTCAGTTCCTGCTGGGTATGGAATAGGTGTGGAACCAGATGTGGATTTTATTGAAAAAATAAGTACAAAAATATGGAAGTTTGATATAAAGTGAGAAATATGGATAATTTGGAAGAATTGGCCCTTTTACTTATAAGGGAAAAGAGTGAAAATCCACCGGGAAATGAGGAGGGTGTAGCAGATTTAATAAAATCAAAACTTAAAAATTATCTCCCTTACAAGGAAATACGTACTGGAGATAGAAGAATTAATCTAATCTTTGGTCAAGGTAAAAAAATAGTATTCAATGGGCATATGGATACCGTACCCGTTGGAAAAAATTGGACCCATAATCCAGATGGTGAGATTTTAAATGGAAAAATTTATGGAAGAGGAGCTTCCGATATGAAAGGAGCAATTGCATCACTCATTATTGCAATAGAAGAAATTGTGGATGAGGGACAAAAGGATAAATTAAACAATTTCAAATTTGCATTTGTAGCCGATGAGGAAGAAGGGGGATATTTAGGAACAAGAAAAATATTGGATGAATTGGATGCAAAGTATGGTGTTGTAATGGAAGGTTCTGTATTTAATGGATCAATATGTTATAGGCCAGGTATAAGGGGAACACTTTGGTTGGAATTAATTTCAAAGGGTAGAAGTGCGCACGCAAGCGATCCTGAGCTGGGTGAAAATGCTGTTATGAACTTGGCAGAATTACTTATTGCCTTAAAAAATATTAAATTAAACTTTAAAAAACATGCATTTCTTCCAGATCCTACTATTGCTTTAGGAACCACATTTCATGGTGGTGAAAAGGTGAATGTAATTCCAGATACTGCCATTTCCACCATAGATATTAGAACAATTCCATCCATGAAAAGTGATGAGGTAATAATGAAAATTAAAAATGAAATTAAGAAAATTGGTAAAGAAATTGATGTGAATATTATTCATGAAGTTCCCCCTGCAGAAATACCTTTAGATTCTTGGATTATTTCACTTGTAAAAAAAGCTACATTTGACACTATTGGTAAATATCCAGAATTGCGAGGTGGAAAGGGTTCAAATGATGCTAATTATATGATATTTAAGGGAATTGAAACTGTCGTATTTGGGCCAGGAGATTTTTCATCCGATCGTGCTCATGGAAATGATGAACATATACCAATAGAAAGGCTAATAAAATTTAAATATCTTTATAGGAGGATGTTGGAATATGCCTAAAATTGAAGTAGCAGAAAATCCTGATGAGATTAGAAAGGGAATAGAAGTAATAAAAGCGGCATGGGGAGTAAGTGATATGTCTACAATAATGAAGGACCTCTTAACTGCAATTAAATTTACTGGAGGCCTTGTTTTACTTGCTTATGAGAAAGATAGGGTGGTAGGCATATCTTTTTCCCTTATTGCAAGAAATAATAGAAAATATTATCTTTATTCCCATATGACAGGTGTAATAAGTGAGTTTAGAAACACAGATCTAGGATACAATTTAAAATTAAGGCAGAGAGATTGGGCTATTGATAAAAATTTCGATCTTGTTGCCTGGACATTTGATCCTTTACAGGGATTGAATTCAAATTTTAACCTACACAAACTTGGAGCAATTGCAAGAACTTACAGAAGAAACCACTATGGTACAATGATGGATTCATTAAATTTTGGTATTCCTTCAGATAGAGTAGTGGCTGAATGGTATATTCTATCTGACCATGTGAAATCAAGGCTAAATAAATCATTCAAAACCTATGAAGAATTACCAAATTCCATCATAACCTCTGAAAAGGATGATTATAGAATTATTTTGGATACGGATCTTACACTCACAGATGACTACATTGCCATTGAAATACCAAGAGATATAAATTTAATAAAAAAGAAAAATATTGAAGATGCGTTAAATTGGAGATTACTTACATCCGAAGTTTATGAACACTATTTTTCAAGAGGCTATTCATTAATTGATTTTTATTCTAAAGATGGAAGAAATTTTCAAGTGGCAAGCAAAGAAATACCAAAGGGTATTAGTAAAAGAAGGATCTTCTAAAAAATTTATTTATTTGATATTAATTAGGTTTGTTTTATTATGTTTAAAATAAAAATTGACAAAATATTGATAGATACGACCATAGCTCATTTTTTAAATGATGGTTTATCCTTTCTTCCATTTTTCCTAATTGTATTAATAAGGGAAAATTATCAGCTCTCTTTTTTCTCAGTCTCTATGATTTTAATGAGTTATTATCTTGGTAGTGCAATTATTTCACCTTATATGGGTAGATATATAGATAAAACAAGAAAAAAAGGATTTTTAATGGGAATTGGTATGTTTTTATTTAGTATTTCATTTCTTCTACTTATTCCACCCTTTCCACACGCAATATCCACATATGCATATATGGGTTCAATGTTTGTTATTAGCATATTTTCAACAATATACCATCCAATAGGGTCAATGATTTTAAATTTTAAATATAAGGAGAATGCAGGTACAGTTTTAGGAATAAATGGTATTGGAGGAAGTCTTGGAAGAGCATTATCGCCAATAATAATGGAGGGTTTTTTGGCAATTTTTAATAGAAATCTTTCATTTGCAATAATTTCAGCCTCCTTAATATTAGCTTGTGTTTCATTGTATGTTGCCTGGGATTTAAGAAAAGAGGAAATATATGTAGAAAAAAGAATTAAGAAAAATGTTTTCAAATTTTCATATCCAATTGCATTTTTTCTAATTGCCACAATATTAAGGAATACCGCAATACAGGGAGGTTTTAATCTCCTTCCTACATTTTTAAGTACCACATTACAGTATTCTTCATTTATAATTGCAATTATATTACTTATTGCAAATTCAACCGCAATTGTGGGACAACCATTCCTTGGTCATCTTTCAGATAGGTATGGTGGAAGAAGTATGCTCATAATCACTTCTCTTATACCTGGGATACTTTTAATAATTCTGATGTTTTTGAACAATATTTATTTAGTTTCCTCAATTTTCATAATTACCTATTTTTTTGGTATGTCAAATTTTCCTCTTCTTATGGTATTTGTTGGTGAACTTTCAAGTGATGAAGATTTGGCAGAAAATTCCGCCATAATATTTGGCCTTGGTGGTGGTATTGGCGGTGCAATTGGTTCTATATTTATTGGATTACTTGCACAAACCTTCAACATTTATATGGCTTTCATAATAATAGGTATAATTTCAATAATTGGCTCAATTATGATGTTTTATATTCCTAAAAAATCTTAAAATACCAAATTTCTATTAAATATTTATGGAAAAAATTAGTGTTGCAATTATTGGTGGCAGTGGAATAGGTGAAATCTTTGAAGTGGAGAATGAAATAAACATTCATACACCCTATGGTTTACCTTCAGATAATATTTCAATAGGAAAAATTTCTGGAGTTAAGGTAGCATTTTTACCTAGACATGGAAAGGGCCATAAAATTCCACCGCATAAAATAAATTATAGGGCAAACATATATTCACTTAAAGAAATTGGTGTTAAAAAAATAATTGGAGTAAGTGCAGTGGGATCTCTAAGAGAAAATTTAAAACCTGGAGATTTAGCAATTGTTTCACAGTTTATCGACTTCACTAAAAAAAGAGAATATACATTTTACGATGGACCGAAGGTGGTTCATATTTCAATGGCAAATCCATTTTCTTCGGAAATAAATGATATACTTTCAAAAAATGCAAAAAATTTAGGTTATAGGGTTCATGAAAATGTAACATATATTTGTATTGAAGGACCTAGATTTTCAACAAAGGCAGAATCAATGATGTTTAGAAACTTTGCGGATATTATTGGGATGACACTTGTACCTGAAATTAATTTAGCAAGAGAGTTGGGATTATGTTACAGCACATTGGCAACAATTACAGATTATGATGTTTGGGCTGAGAAACCCGTAACTGCTGAAGAAGTGGTAAAAATTATGAAAGAAAATGAGTATAAAGTAAAGGAAACCTTGAAAAAATCTGTTCAAGAAATAGATTTATTGGATGGAAAAAATTGCGAAAAAATTCTTGAAGAATCCGGAATTTAAAAATTTAAATATTTTTTTGACAAAAAAACATAAGATTTTTTAATTTCAAGTAATATTATTAAAATTAGAAAAGATTTTAAATGAAAATTCAATTACGATATTCGGTGATTCAATGAAAAAGGTTTTAATCATTGGTGGCGGTGGTAGTGGTTTGATTCTTGCGAATTCTTTGAATCTTGCAGATTATGATGTAACAATAATAGACAAAAACGAATATCACTATTATCAACCATGGTACCTTTATGTAGCATTTAAGGGATCTAATAGAAAAATTTACAAAAAAATAACGGAACTAATAAAACCAGGTATAAAATTTTATAAGGATGAGGTAATAGAAATTAATTTGAATGATAGATATGTAAAAACAATATCAGGGAGAAAATATGATTATGATTTTATAGCAATTTGTACAGGCACAACACCGGATGCTTCTGAGATTCAGGGGTTGGATAAAATAAACGAAGAATATGGCGATTATCACAGTACTCTTGAAAATGCAAGAAAACTTTGGAATAAATTTAAAGATTTCAATGGTGGAACATTTGTACTTGCACAATCAAGTACAATTTGTAAATGTCCTCCATCAATGTTGGAAGGTATATTAATGGCGGAGGAATACATAAATAAAAAGGGATTAAAACAAAAAACAAAATTTGTATTTGCCACACCATTCCCAAGAGCATATCCTGCAGAACCAATAAATAGAATAGTAGAGCCAATTTTGAAGGAAAGAGGAATTGAAGTAATACCATTCTTCAACGTTGATAGTGTAGATCCTGTAAATAAAAAAATAATTTCACTTGAAGGTGAGGAAATTTCATACGATTTCCCTGCCATAGTACCACCCTGCAAAGGTGTGAAAATAAAATATGAGCCTGATAATGTTCTTGATGATGACAGATTTGTAAAAGTAGATAAATATGTTATGAAAATTGTGGGATTTGATGATGCCTTTGCATTGGGGGATACAAATAATTTACCAACTTCTAAAACAGGTGTAACTGCTCACCTGGAGGCAAAGGTAGTGGCAGATATGTTTCATGGTCTTGATTCAAAATTTAATGGAAGGATCAATTGTCCTTTTGATATGGGTTATGGCCTTGGAACGTTCGTTATAGCAGATTATGAGCATCCAGTTGTTCCATATCCTCCAGATAGATTAAAGCATCTTATGAAAATGATGATGGCAAGAATTTATTGGATGACTCTAAGAGCAGAGATTGATACCATATTTGACCTTTACTTTGACATTACAAAACCGGAAAAACTCCTAGAATTGTACAGTGTAGAAGAATAAAAAATAAAAAAATTTTTTATTTTTATAATTTTCCTGGTTCCAGTAATTCCAACGCTTTATTTGCTTTTTGGGCTATGCTTTTAATCATTTCGTCATTTAATGCATCAAGTAATGCAGATAACATTGTTACCAAATCTATTAACTTTTCAAAGGTTCCATTGTTGAGTAAGTAGATTGTCTTCTCTAAAAGGGCAGAAATCTTTGTAACATCCAACATTCCCTTTCTATCAAGTTCTATTATTTTATCCACAATTACAAATAACCTTGAGCCTAATTCAAGTACATATTCTTTATATTCCTCAGAGTTTAATAGATCAACTAAGGCTGAGAGTATTTCTATTACTTGTGGTGAGAGTAATGTAAGAAGTTTTTCAAATGTTCCTTCCTTAATTAGCACCATCAATTTTTCCAAGAGCCTTGTTATTGAGTTAAGGTCAATATATCCCTGCTTTTGGAGTTCCAATAACTTGTCAATGATAACGGTTGATTTTGAAATTAAATCTATGAGTTGATCAAGTATGCCTCTTTTTTGAAGATCCAAGAATATATCTATGAGCTTTATAAGTGATCCTTCCTGGAGCAGCTTTAATAGAGAATCAAGCTGCCTATCAAGAAGATTTCCCTCAAGCATTTTTGAAAGTGTTCCCTTTTCAGAAATATCCTGAACTTTGAAATAAAGCTTTTCTATAGTTTTATCCTTGGAAAGTATTTCAAGAACACCTAACAATTTATCCAAATTGCCTTCCTTTTGGAGTTCTATTACTTTTTTTATTAATCTCACAAGTTCGTCTCTCTTTACCAAATCCAAAAGTTCAAGTACTGAATGTGTATTTTTATTTGCCACATCAGATTTTTTCACCATTTTAATCACCTCAAATTTCCGCCTTGGCAGACATTCCCCAATATAGCTCATTGTACAGAATTTTCATCCATTTTGCATACTTTGATGGCAAAGATATAACTGGGGGTTTTGTATAATTCATATAGAGGTATCCTGCTTCATCCATACTGTGCATAATAAAGCAAAATGCACTTCCATCATATTTATAAACAAGACCCGATTTTTTAATCTTGGAAACAATGTTTTTTGCAACAACGGTAGCTTGATATTCAGCCACTGAACCTGCTTTGGGCACTCCAGGTATATCTGTAATATCACCAAGTAAATACATATTATCATACATAATTGATTTTAATGTGTAGGGGTCTGTTGGAATCCACATATCTGCAAGGCCAGAATCCCTTACCACTTTAGGTGAAATATGTGGTGGAATTGCAATGAATAAATCATACTTTATTTCAACATTCTCCTTTGAATATATTATTTTCTTTTCCGGATCTACCTTTGTAACATTAATTGGAGAATATATCTTTATACCCTTCTCCACCATCCAACTTTCACCAACTGGACTCACTGCAGGATGCTGGTGTGTTCCCTTTAATGGGAAGAAATATTCAAATTTCGCATCCTTCTTTTCCTTAATAAAGAGATCGTGTAATGCAAATAATATTTCATATTGTGCAACTGGACATTTATAAGGAAGCATTGTCACACCAACAACTATTTTGCCAGATTTAAATTCTTGTAAGGCATTCCTTAATTTGATTGCATCTTCCATGGTATAGAATGTAAATGATCCTTCCTTCAATCCTGGAATTGCCTCTGGATATGGTTGTGAACCAAGAGCAATTACAATGTAATCATAGTCCCATATTTTACCATCTTTTGTTTGTAATTTACTTTCATTTGGAATTATTTTCACTACTTCTCCCTGGTCTCCATGATAGAACTTAATATTTTCATCCAAAAGTTCTCTTTCTTTTCTCACAAAATGTTCAGGTTCTTCTTCCCCAAGGGCAACAAATAAAAACCCAGGCTGATAATAATGGTATTCACTTTTATCCAAAACAACAATTTCAACCTCTCCCCTATCCACCTGTTCAGATAGGAGCCTTGAAATTCTATTTGCTACAATCGTACCTCCAGCACCACCACCTACAACAATTATTCTCATAAACATCACTTAAAAACCATAATTGAATATTCATATATTAATTTATTTTTCATAAACTATAGTGATTATACAAAAATTTCTCATATTTTGAATAATTTAATATACAATTTTAAATTTATAGAAATATGGAAATTACATTAAAGGTAAGGAGTGAAATAATCAAGGATTACATCAATGGTCTTTCCCTTGAAAATATTTCAAAAAATTACTCCTTAAGTTTAGAAAATGTAAAAAAAATTATTGATGAATGGATGAAAGGATATTTTCAAATTGGGGAAGATGATTATTTTATTAAGCAAATTGTATTATTATTGAAGGAAAAAAATATAACTCTGGAAGAACTATCATTAGGATATTATTACTATACACTCCTCAAAAATTTGGATAAGGAAAAAACATTAAAGTTCATAATTTCTTTAAAAAATATGGATGAACAGGAAAGAAAATCACTCATTGAAAACGCCTTAAAGATGATGAAATTAAAAAATTATCTTAATATTGATTATTCTGAAATTCCAGCAGCACTTGATAGACTTGTTTATAAAGCAAAGGAAATTAAGGATAATATGGATAATATGGCAAAGGAAATATCAAATATGGAAGAAAAGAGAATTTTGATACAGAAACAATATGAACTAATTGAAAATGAATTAAAAAACAGGGAAAAGTATCTTGAAATTGTAAAATCCATTGAAGAGAAATTGCACTTACAAAGAGATGATGCCTTAAATTTTATTATAGAAGCTGAATATCTCAATTTTGATGGTAAAAAAATGAAGGAACTTGTACAGTCTATGAATTTACTAAGGGAAAAAAATTTGAGCACTGAACAATTTCTAAAGGTAACAGATTATTTAAATAAATTAATGGAAATGGGTTTTACAATATCATTACTCAAAGATCTTCAAAATGATTTAGAAAAAGAAAATGTAAAAATCCAAAAATACATAAAAGAAATGGATCTATATATAAAAAATAAATTGGAATATGAAAAAAATGTTGAAGAATTAAAAAAAGAAAAGAAATCATTGGAAAATGAAATCAGATCTCTTAGAAATGAAATAAGGGAATATTTTAAAAAGATAAAACCTAAGATGAAATAAAAAAATTTAATTCTTAATATTAATTACACTTTGTTATGGATTGTAGAATGTTTGTTTCAGTAGGTACTAAGGAATTTAGTTCATGGATTTATAATGCCTTACTTTTAGCTTCAAAGGATGATATATTTCTTAAAGAATTTTCTAAAAATACTTCGCATAACAATGGATGGGGAATGGTTATCTTTTCAAATGAAAAAGAAATTTATTTAAGAAGTTCAAGACCCATTTATAATGATAACATTGATCTTAATTTTTTTAACTCTTCAAAAATCTATTCTTTGTTCCATGCTAGATTAGCTTCAACAAATGAACCAAAGAATGGTCCAGATGATTCACATCCCTACAGAATAGATGGCGAGGAAACAATATATTTGGCTCATAATGGACATGTAAAAAAGGAAATAATTGGTAAAAAGTATGGAATAAATGTAAATAATAAAACGGACACGGAGGTTATGGCCTTTATGCTATCAAAATTTGATGGTAAGGCTGAAGAAAGAATAAAAAATATGATAAATGATCTACATAAATTGGATGCTGTTGAAACCCTTAATTTACTTTTTCTTGTAAATGAAAGGGTAAATAAAAAGATATACTATTATTCAGAATTTACTTCAAGAGAAAAATATCTAACACTTTTTAAATATAAGGAAAATGATAATGTGGCAATAATGTCATCCACTATAGCTTATAAATTAAATCTAGTTGATTCTGAATTAGGTTTATTATCAGAAAATGTCGAAAAGGTAGAGACTAAAAAATTAGGGGTGGTTGATTAATTATGAAATATAATGGTATTATTACACCAATGATAACACCTGTAAATAACGGTAAAATAGATTATGATGCAATAAAATATCTTATAAAACATTTGGAAAAAAATGGCATTGAGGGAATATTTCCAGGATCTTCCACTGGTGCATTCACATTGTTTACATTGAATGAGCATAAGGAAATATTGGAGTTTGTTGCTAAAAATTCAACGAAAATAAAATTGTTGGCTGGAATTAGCAGAAACAATATTGAGGAAACGTTAGAGATTGGAAAATTTGCAAATTCACTTGGATATGAAGCTGCAGTGATTATAACACCTTTTTATTTAAAATTCAATCAGGAAGATCTTTATAATTATTATTCAATAATTGCAAAGAACCTTGATATGGATATTTTTATTTACAATAACCCGGAGCTTTCTGGTAATTATATAGAACCAATAACAATTTCAAAATTGATGGACGAATATGGAAACATTGTTGGTATAAAGGATTCCACAGGTGACCTGAGAAAATTTAATCTTTATTTCACTGAAATACCAAAGGGGAAATATATATTTCAGGGTAGGGACGATCTTCTATTACCTTCTCTAATTTTAGGCGCATCTGGGGGTGTCTGTGGAACAAGCAATTTTTCATCACTCATACATGAGATTTATTTAACACAAGATTTGGAAAAGCATAAAAAGATTGTAAAGGCTATGAATATTCTTAAAAAATATAACAATAGTGTTTCATACAATTATTTGTTTTATAAAATGGTAATGAATAAGGAATTGGAAAGATACACAAAGGATCCTTACGCTCCTTTGAAAGAACTGGAAAAAAATGATATGGAAAAGGTAATAAAAATTTTTACTTCATAACTATTTTTTCCAGGTTCCTTGAAATTGCACTTATGAACTTTTCTGTATCAACAACAGTACTTCCAGGAACATCTGAAATTCTTGCAATATCTTGTGTCACTATTTTATCCTCTTCTATTGTCTTTATTGTAGCATTTTCAAGACTCACTGCAAATTTTACCAGATCATCTAAATGATCTATTTCTCCTCTCCTTTTTAGTCCCCTACTCCATGCAAATATTAATGCTGTGGGATTTGTTGATACCTTTTCTCCTTTTATGTACTTATAATAATGTTTTTGTACTGTTCCATGGGCAGCCTCTGAAAGATAATAACCCTCCGGGGACATTAACTCCGAAGTCATAAGTGCAAGTGTTCCAACATATGCAGTAGAGACAAAATCTGAAAATACATCCCCGTCATAATTTTTGCAAGCCCAAACAAATCCGCCCTCAGATCTTACAACTCTAGCCACTGCATCATCTATTAAATAATAATTATAATTTAGCCCAAGATTTTCAAAGTTATTCTTAAATTCTTCCTCATATATTTTATTAAAAATTTCTTTAAATCTTGCATCATAAACCTTTGAAATCGTATCCTTAGTTGCAAACCATAAATCAAGTTTATTTGCCAAAGAATATCTAAAGGAAGCTCTTGCGAAACCTTCTATGGATTTATCCAAATTATAAATACCCTGAAGCACCCCAGAACCTGTAAATTTTGGAAACTTTACCCTTTTCTCATTTCCATTTTCTGATTTGTAAATAATTTCTGCCGTACCACTCTCCTCAAATTTTATACCTACACCATCATAAATATCGCCAAAAGCATGCCTAGCAACAACAATCGGTTTTTTCCAAAATCTTACTGCAGGCATTATGCTTCTTACCACTATTGGTGCTCTAAATACTGTCCCATCTAAAATTTTCCTAATTGTTGCATTTGGGCTTGGCCATTCTTTCTTTAGATTAAATTCCTTCACTCTCTCTGCATTTGGTGTAATTGTTGCACATTTTATACCTACCCCCCACCTTTTCACAGCCTCAGCTGCCTGATAGGTAACCTGATCGTTCGTTCTATCCCTGTTGAGAACATGGAGATCATAATACTCACTCTTTAAATCTACATATGGCAAAATCAACTTCTCCTTTACCCATTGCCACATTACTCTTGTCATTTCATCTCCATCAATTTCCACCACCGGCTTATCCATCGATACCTTTTCCATAATACCACCTAAAATGAATAAAATAAATATGGATAAAATACTTTTTATTAACCATGTTCATAATACATGATGAGAAAACGTTCAGATATTCATTCAAAGATCATCCATTCACATCTGAAAAGGCTAAACTTGCAGGAGAGTTACTTTTATCACATAAAATTGTTGAAAGTGCCCCTCCCAGAGAATTCTCAGAAAATGTACTTGAACTTTTTCATAAAAAAGAATATGTAGAGTTTGTTAAATCAAAAAATAGTGGATTTTTAGATTATGGTGATACACCTGCATATAAAGGTATTCATGATGATGCATTATGGGCGGTAAGATCTACATTGACTGCAATAGAGCTTTCTATTGAAAATGATAATGTTTCAATAAATCTGAACGGTGGCTTTCACCATGCTCATAGAGATAGGGCTTCAGGTTTTTGTGTTTATAATGATATTGCTATTGGAATTGAATATCTTTTAAGGAAGAATATAAAACCTATACTATATGTAGATATTGATGCTCATCATGGTGACGGTGTTTTCTATGGGTATATAGATAATCCTGATGTTTACATAATCGACTTTCATGAAGATCCTAGAACACTATTTCCAGGAACTGGCTACGAAAATGAAATTGGGGAGGGAATTGCTAAAGGTACTAAGAGAAATGTGGTAATGCCTCCATTCTCAGAAAGAATTAAAATGGAAGAAATTGACAATTTTATTTCTGGAAAAAATTTTGAATTTATAATAATGCAAATTGGTGCGGATGGCCTTGCAGGAGATCCCTTAACACATCTTAATTATACAATTGAATCCTATAAAGAAACAATTAAAAAGGTATATTTAATTTCCAAAAATAAATGTAATGGAAGACTTGTATTGCTCGGTGGTGGTGGATATTCAATAGATAATGCCGTAAAGGCTTATTACACTGCCATAAGTAATTTGAGGTGATTTCATGAAAATTGGGTTTATAGTAAATCCAATAGCAGGCATGGGCGGAAGTGTGGGATTGAAGGGAACAGATTCATTATATGAGAAAGCCTTAGAACTTGGAGCTAAGGAAATCGCACCACTGAAAGCGATTGAATTTTTATCTAAATCAAAAGAAATTTTGGAGAATGTTGAAATTTTAACCTGTGGGAAAAAGATGGGTGAGAATGAATTAAAGGAAGCAAAAATTAAAAATTATAAAGTAGTATATCAAGTTAATGAATTAACTACAAGGGAAGATACAATTAAAGGTGCATCAATGATGCTGGATTGTTCACTCATAATTTTTGTTGGTGGTGATGGTACAGCAAGGGACATATTAGATGCTGTAGATCTAAAAATACCTGTTTTGGGTATACCAAGTGGTGTTAAAATGTACTCTGCTGTATTTTCTTCTTCAGTAAATTCAGCCAAAGAAATATTAAAAGCCTTTGTTGAAAATAATTCCTCAATTGAGGAAAGGGAAGTACTCGATATTGATGAGGAAAAATTTAGAAATAATGTATTCACTACAAAACTCTATGGTTATTTGAAAGTACCAGTTTATGGAGGATATGTACAGAATAGTAAGGCAGAAATTTATTCAACAGATGATGAGGAGGATAAGCAAGGAATTGCCGAATACATTATAGATACCATGGAATACGATTACCTTTATTTGCTTGGCCCTGGAACAACAGTAAAAAAGATTTGCCAAATATTAGGTAAAGAATGTACATTACTTGGTTTTGATGCATTATACAATGGTGAAATAATTGCAAAGGATTTAAATGAAAGTATAATAAAAAACCTCTTGGATAAATATAAAAAATTCTACATTGTGCTTTCACCGATTGGAAATCAGGGGTTCATAATTGGAAGGGGGAATCTTCAACTCACCCCAGAAATACTGAAAAATGTAAAAAAAGAAAATATAATTATAGTAGCAACTCCATCAAAATTAAATAGCTTAGAAAAATTACTAATAGATGCAGGTGATGAAAATATTTCAATACAACTTTCTGGCTATTATAAGGTAATTATTGGGTATGGGAGAATGAAAATGTTTCTTGTCAACTATCAATGAAAATTAAATTTCTTCAGGGTGTTCTATTCCCATTGTTTCAAGAAGATCTCCCATAATTAATTTAAATGAATGTACAAGGGCTAATCTATTATTCTTTATTTCTTCAGTTTCTTTTAATACTGGGCATTGTGTATAGAAATTATTAAATATTGATGCAAGGTCTATTGCATATTTTGCCAATTTATGTGGTCTAAGTGTTTCACAGGATTCCTGTAGAACTTCTGTATACTTTAACAAATTTTTCATTAATGCTATTTCCCAAGGATCCTTAAGAAAATCTTTCGAAAATTTCCCGTTCCACTGTTCTTTTCTTAAAATTGATGAAGCACGTGCATAGGAATATTGAAGAAATGGGGATGAATCTCCCTCAAAGTTAAGTGCTTCCTCCCACCTAAAAACAAGCTTTTTTTCATTTTGTATTTTTAATATGTTAAATCTAACTGCACCTGTTCCTATACTTTCAGAAAGAATTTTAATAGTGGATTCGGCCATATCTGATCTTCTTTTCAAGATCTCTTCCCTTGCCTTTTCCACAGCCTCATCTAAAAGATCATCCAAATACACTACTCTACCCTTTCTTGTACTCATTCTTCCTTCAGGAAGTGCAACAAATGAATAAAATATATTTTTCAAATTAATTTCACTCTTTAATTTTTTAAGAACGTACAAGAGCATTTCAGCATGTGGTTTATGGTCCTCTCCAAGCACATTAATTAAAATATCACCCATTTCAGATTTCATCAAGTGATAGGCAATATCCCTTGTGAAATATAATGTTGTACCATCCTTCCTAACTAAAAATACTTTTTCATTTTTTCCATCTTTTGGAATATTTATATAATATGCACCATTTTCTTCATTTAATTCATTATGAAGTAATTCAAGGACCTTTTTAACACTTCCATCAAGAATTAAATCTGTTTCCCAAAAAAAATTATCAAATTTTACATTTATCCTAGAAAGTGTCTTTTCTATTCCTTTAAGAACATTTCCAAGAATCTCCCTATTTTCCATTATGAGCTCCTTATTACCTCCTTCCACTTCTTTCATAATTTTTTCAATTTCCATTTTTACCTTTTCATCATTTTCTAAAAGATCATTTGCCTTTTGATAGTAATGAACCAATCTATGGTCTATTTTTTCCTCATTGGTTTCAATTTTCAAATTCCTATATCCATATACAAGCGTAGCACTCTGTTTCCCAGCATCATTTACATAATATTGTATTTCAACATCATAACCGCACTTTTTCATCAATCTTCCTATTGTATCACCAATTATTGGATTTCTTGCTCTACCAACATGTATTGGACCTGTAGGATTTGCACTTGTATGCTCAAGTATTACTTTTTTATTCTTTCTTTCAAATGATAATGCCTCCTTCCCTTTTCTCCATATTTCTTCTATAAAAGCTTGTGAAATTGAAGTATAATCCACATAAAAATTCACATAATTCCCTGAAAGTTCAATTTTTGATACATTATCTATTCTAAGATCTTCAATCAATTTTTTTCCAATCTCTTCAGGTGACTTTTTTAATAATTTAAGAAGATCATAGAGAGGATAGGCAAAATCTCCATGTTCACCTGAAGGTATTTCAAGTAATACACTCAACTTGATTGAAAATTTACTTCTAATCTCTCTTTCAAGTGATTCTTTAATTGAATTCCTGATTCTTTCCATAACAAACATAATTAGTAAATCATGAATAGATTTATGAATATTATTTTTATGTTAAAAATGAAACTTTTCTTGACAAAATAATTTTTCTTTCATAAATGTTTATGAAAAACAAATTTAATTGATAATGTATTGTAATAATATTATTCTAAAAATTAAAGTAATTTAAAAAATTCATTTTTCTGAAAACATGGTCAAATTTTTAATACTTGATAAGATTATTTTTAAATAATGAGATGTGCCTTTGAGGATGATGAAGGCATATGCCATGGCCTTTACAGGGGGTTTAAATGTATAGGTGAAAAGTGTAAATTTTATGGTAAATTTCCTGTTCCAGAGGGTATATGTGCCTATTACAGGGATGGTTATTGTAAAAAACTTGGTACATTTAAATGTGATGGAAAGGATCTAACTTGCAAGTATTATAGAACTTATTTGGAAGAAGAGGAAATTGTTTATTTATGATTCCGTTATAAGTTTTTTCTTCTGACTTCTATAAAGTTCTAAAATTTCCTTTGCTGTTGTAGCTTCATCGGGCTTTTTATCTGTCCTAAATCTACCTGTAAATCTTGGAAATCTGATTGATATACCTGAACCTTTCTCTACCACATCCATACAACAAGTATGCGAAGGACTTAATGTTAATTCCGCCCCTATTAATTCAAGAACAATATATGGCGAAAACCAGAAATCAGCATCTATGTTCGAAATTACCCTTGGATGTTTATGGTTTATTTTATAAGGATCAAGGATTCTTGGAAGTTGTTTTAAATGATCTTCAGTAAATCCGGAACCAAGCTTGCAAACTGTTACAAATGCATCCTTTTCATCATCATAGGCAGCCATAAGAAGAGCCCCATATGTTCCAGTTCTAAGACCATGACCAGCAAATGCCCCCACCACCACAAGATCAACTGTATCGGAAAGTTCCATTTGATAATCTCTTTTAAATTTTATCCATAAAAATTCCCTGGCTCCTGCTCTATAGATAGATTCATCTGAAATACTTTTTGCAACCAAGCCCTCACAACCACTTTCAATTGCCTTTTCAAAAAACCTGGAAATTTCCTGTTTATCACTTGATACTATTCTTGTAGCCAATTTTATCTTATCCGTTTCTTTTACAATACTTTCAAGTATTTCCCTCCTTTTAGGATAAGGTCTCAGTGTGAGATCTTCACCATTGAGATAAAGAATATCAAATAGGAAAAGTACAACAGGGTATTCCTCTATTGCCTTTTCAACATCATATTTTCTTCCTCTCCTATGTGAAACTGCTTGGAATGGAAGAAGCTCTCCAGTTTCAACATTCACAGGTACTCCCTCTCCATCTAATATCACTTCATTGTTACCTAATGCATCTTTTAAATTTTCAATAATATCTGGAAATTGTGAGGTAAGATTTTCCAATCTTCTGGAAAATATTAATTTTAGCCCAGAAGTGTAGTGAGATTGAATTCTAAGACCATCATATTTGTATTCAAAGGCGCACTTTCCACCCATTTTATCAAGAATTTCATCCAATGTTGGAAGTCTTTCGGCAAGCATTGATCTAACTGGTACACCAGGTGTCACCTTTATGTTTCTTACACCTTCTATTCCTTCATTCACAAGCTTAAGTGCTATAAATGCTAAATCAGGATGTATATTGTATGCCCTTTCTATTTCATCCCTATTCTCCTTTGATTCACTAAATGCTATAGCCATTGCATCAAGTATTGTTGCATCAGCAATACCTAACCTTAACTTCCCAGAAATTGTTCTTACTATATACCTTGCCTCTAATGGCTCAGCCAAATTTAATAACTCTTCAAGAAGGTTTATTTTCTTATCCTGACTCCTTTCTCCAGTTGCCTCCGCAATTTTCCTAAAATTTTCAAAAACTTTTTCTATTGTAAGAGATCCACCTTTATCATCAAATGTGAACAATGTTTTTTGCAATTTATTTTTTGCAAATTCTTCTGCAGTTAGTCCTAAATCACCAAGTTTTTGATATTTTTCTTCCACTTTTTCTGTCCTTGTTCCATAGGCTAGGGAAATTGCCTTAATTGCCATCTTATCTGCCATTCCTAATTCTATTCCAACATAATCTGGATAAATTCTACCTTGTGTAAGATATATTACCTTATCAAGTACATTTTTGTCAGTTTTTTTAAGAAGATCTACTAAATAATCAGTCATTTCCAATCTTTTTGATGTTTCCTCAATTTTCTGATATGTTTCTGCCAATACTTTATATTCCATAAATATTAATTCATGAATTGGATAATAAATTTTTTTAATACGAAATTATTAGAAATTAACATGGATAGTAATATTTCAAATTTTAGCGGTAGTATTGCTACACAATTATTGAGGGAAGAGCATAGGAATACTTACAATATTTTGATTGAATATGAAAATGGAAAAATAAACGATGAAAAATTTATCGAGCATATAGATTTTTTACTTTCCCATCACTTTCCAATTGAGGAAAAAATATTATTTCCTGCATTTGAGCCATTCTTAAAAATATATTTACCTTATATTGAACCAATTAAGATGGTACTGGCAGAACATAACGGTGTAAGAAATCTTTTCAGAAAATATAATGAATCCAAAAATAATGATTTTTTAAAACAAATTAAGGATCTATTGTTACAACATATTTATAGGGAAGAAAATGGACTTTTTAAACAAATTGACACATTTTTACCTGAAGATAAAAAGGAAGAGGTTTTCTTTAAGATTAACCATTTTTCTATGGAAAAATAAATAAATAAAGATTATATTACAATTTTAGGGCTCGTGGTCTAGATGGTTATGACGTCGCCTTGACACGGCGGAGGTCACCGGTTCGAATCCGGTCGAGCCCATTAAAAATTCTAATTGAATACTCAATTAACAAGTAAGTTAGAATATAACATGAGATTTGAATCTAAATACGAGAATATGATTAAAGACCATAAAGTAAAAAGATATTTTAAAAATCCTAAGATTCCTATACTATTACATGAGAAGGTTGAGCCCGTTGGTCACATTTTCAATGCAATAGTTCTATTTTCATCAAGTTTACTTATTCAGAAAACATCCCAGAGAGCACTTCTTTTGGACGGTGCAAAGAACGATGTTGTACTTGCTGTAAATACTTCATTATTCTCTGATGATGTTATAAAACTTGTAAAAAAATACAATCTTTCTCAAAATTGGTTTGGAAAGGTAGTAACAATAAAAACTAGTAAAATTGATAAATCACCTTCATATCCATTACTTGGTTCAGAACCCGAAGAAACTATAATGCAGGCAGCAGAATAAGAGTGTTTTGAAGAAGTTGGGATAAAGCCAGAGATAAAGGGTAGTTTGAGGTTATATATACCTTTGAACCCTGAGATTAGTGTTCAGGCATTTTATATGTCTTGTAAAAAAATCGAAAAATTCAAGTTCAGTGATAAAGTAAAAAAGGCCTTTTGGATTGATAAAAAGGATCTTAAAGAAGTTGACGCTTGTTATTATGGAGAATATAAGATATGGGGTTCAACATACAGAATACTTTCTGACGTTTTTTGAAACGTTGTTTTTTATTTGCCAATTGAGATGTATTCATTTAAAATGCTTTCTAAAGTAACATATCCTAATGGTTGATCTTCTTTGTTTAAAACCCAAACATGATCAATATTCTTGTTTATAATTATTTTTAGAGCTTCTGCACAGCTATCTGTGTCCCTGACAACAGATATTGTGTCGTACGGCAGACTCCCAATTTTAATATTTTTAGTACCTGTTATTGCAAGTTTAGAAATATTTTTCTTAGTTAGCTCATTAATGAATCTTCCTTTATCATCTACAACTGCAATTACATTTTTCTCTAATTTTTCAATATCATATTCTTCAATGTTTGAATTGCTGGAAATAGTTATAAATTCTTTTTTTAATACTTTTAAAACTGGGATATAAGATAACGGGTCCTTTACATATTCTAGTTCATGAACTGGTGAATCGGCTCTAGTTTCAACCTGAGACCTGTATATTGTGTCTTTAATCAAATAGTAACTTATTGTTACACTTATCATAGCTGGCAATAATAACTGGTAATTCCCTGTCATCTCACTGACCATTAAAATGACAGAAATTGGTACTCTTCCAACTCCTCCAAAAAAGGCCATCATACCAACTATTGTAAATGCAGCAATGGTTTCTATATTATCAGGAAAATATGGCATGTTAAAATGCACCATTATTAAGGCAAAGGCATTACCTAACATTGCACCTTCAAATAAAGCAGGTGCAAATACGCCTCCGCTACCACCTGATGCTACAGTAAAAGAAGTGGCAAAAATCTTAAAAATAGAGAGAGAAATAATAAGAAGAATCAGGATATACCATACTGTAATGTATTCATTGTTAAAAAGCATAGAATACTGGCCATTAACTACTATTCTTATCCACCCGTAACCAATACCCATAATCTGGGGAAAGAACAAAGCAATAAGCCCCGTAAAAAATCCACCTATGGCCGGCTTCGTATATTTTGGTACCTTTAACCTTGAAAATAACAATTTGGTACCATAAAAGATGCGAATATAAAATCTTCCAAAAAGCGCCATTAAAACCCCTAAAATCGCAAAGTAGATAAGTATAAGTGGGGATGTAAATGTGTACCCTGGTACTATAAAAATTGGCTGATACCCATACACAGCTCCGAAAATACTATATGAAACAACAGAAGCTATGAAAGAGGGCAATATAGCCTCGCTCTCAAAATCTCTTTTATATAAGACTTCTGCCCCAAATATTGCTCCACCAAATGGAGATTTGAACATAGCACCTATTCCTGCACCAATTCCTACCGAAACTGCAATTGCTCGATCTTTGTCCGATAGCTTTAAAATACTGGCTATTACCGAACCAAATCCAGCAACAGATAACGCTGTAGGTCCTTCTCTGCCAGCACTGCCTCCACTTCCAATTGTGATGGCAGAGGCTATAACCTTTATCAGCGGTACACGATATCTTATCCTCCCCTTATTTCTATGAAAGGCATTAATAGTTGCATCGGTACCATGCCCTTCTGCTTCAGGTGCATACTTGTATACCAATATTCCAACAATTAATCCCCCTAAAGTCATTATTATTGGTATTAAAAATATATTATATGGCCATACAGGAGATAAAAGGTTGTGGCTACTTGGTTGCACATATCCTGTAGGGTCTGTCAAAAAATATTTTGTAGTGAGTTCAATAAGATAATAGAATATTACTGTTATAACACCACCCATAATGCCTATTAATATACCTAAAAATGTCCATTTTCTTAAATATGAGTAATTAAGTAAAAACCCAAGATTAAATTTTTTAAGTTTAAAGCTCATTTTAACTTCTATTAAGATCTCTATTTATTTAAATTTTTAATTGTTACAATTATAAAATATGTTTATATATTTATAAAATAATCAACGTTCAATGAAAAAAGATTCCTTAGGTACTTCTTAATGATTATCTTTGCATTTATTTGGCATGTGGATGAAAAGCAACTAAAATATGCCTGCAAGTTATGGATCTCTTAATGCTTGGATTTATAAAATTCTTTTTTCTACTTACTATTTCATACCTATCATTTTCTAATTGCTATAATAGGACTGACTGGCATAATGCTATACCAGTCTTTTTATAATTACAATGCAAACGGTGTTTCTGCAGGGATGGAATCGATTGCAGTATCAACAGAGCCAATATCTATATTTTTACTTTCGATAATCTTCATAGGTGAAATATTCAGCATTTTAAAAATGACAGTGATAACCATTTTTTTATAGACATTATATTTATTTCAATTACCAGCATTAAAGATCTGCTTAGCATTGATCCATAATATTGATTCCCGGTGCCTCAATTGCATAGAGTGTTTACACCATTATTTCAAAAAATGTTTTGGAGAGATATGATACTATGCTTGTCACCTCGTTATTTTCGGTTTTCGGAAGTATATTTTCTACTTTTCATTTCAAAAATGTCGGCAGAACTTATAAGATTAAATATAATTGAAATCTATTCATTTGCATTTCTTTTAATTTTTGCAACATTCGTTGACTTTTATCTTAATTTTAAAGGCCTAAATTACTTACTGCTTCAAGAACTTCAATTTGTTGCTATTTTACCCTACTTTTTACTATATTTTACTGAATAAAGATGTACCTAATATAAAGAAAAAATTTCATAAAAAAAATGTACAAATTTCTTTTAAAAATAGAATTTTTTGAGTTTTCTAAAAATCATGTTAAATTATATGGCAAAATCAATGACCTTTAACATTTTAATATAAAAAAATGATAAAATAAATCTTATAGGCCTATCAAATAAAGAGGTCCAAAATATATTAGAAATAAGGCAAACACGCGTAAAAAAATAAAAGAGTTGTATTTATACTAAAACTCAAAATTATATTGAAAAATGTAATAATTTATTCCTAAATTTTATAATAAAAATTTCATTGTGAAATTATCACATTAAAAAATTTTATTCCGATCGCCTCATATTTATAAGAAAAATAATTTCTAATTAATGGAAAAAAAATAAATATATTAGATATGTTTATTAATTTAATTCAAAAAAAGGTGTGATAATGACAAAAATGATTGATGTTCATAATCTCACTAAAAAATTTGGAGATATTAGAGCTGTAGATGATCTTACGTTTTATGTGGAAAAGGGAGAAGTTTTCGGTCTTCTTGGCCCAAATGGAGCGGGTAAAACAACAACAGTAAGGTTGCTTTCTTGTCTATTGTCTCCTACAAGCGGATATGCAACGGTAGGGGATTATAATATTACAAATAAAAACGATGCAATGAAAATAAAAAAATTGATCGGATTAGTTCCTGATAATGTAGGTCTTTATGAAACTCTCAGTGCATATGAGAACCTTGAGTTCTTTGGTAGAATGTATGAAATTCCTGAACAGCTTATAAAAGAAAACATAGAGAAATATTTAAAAATGCTGGATTTATGGGACAAAAGAAACAATGCTGTTGGCTCTTTTTCTAAAGGTATGAAACAAAAAGTTGCTCTTGCAAGAGCATTGATTCATGATCCAGAAGTGCTCTTATTGGATGAACCTACTGCAAACCTTGACCCTGAAGCTGCTAAAACAATCAGAGACATTATACTTGATCTCAAGAAAGAAAATAGAACAATTCTTCTTAATACACATAATCTGGATGAAGCTCAGCGAATATGTAACAGAATTGGTATATTAAAAACAAAGTTGATTGCTGTTGATACCCCACAAAATCTTGAGCGTAGTTTATCAAAAAGGCAAACTGTAATTATATTGGAAGAGGTAAATGATAAAATAATAAATGCGATAAAAACATTAAATCCGAAGAATGTTGAAAAAGAGGGTAATAAATTGATAATTGAGTTAAACAATCCTGAAAAAGAAACCCCTTTTATCATAAGTGCAATTGTTTCAGCCGGAGGAAAAATTAAATCAGTCAATGAGACTAGTGCAACGTTAGAGGATGTTTATCTTAAATTAGTAAGGGAGTGAAAATATGAGATTATGGAAATCATGGATTATTGCAAAGAAGGATCTGGCTATCTTAAGAAAGAGAAAGAACTTAATTACCCTTATAATTGCTATGCCATTAGCAATAGGAATTGGCCTTCCAATTCTTACAGATTATTTAATTATCAGAAAGCATGTGACTGGATCCTTTGTGACAGAACTACTTTCTTCTTTTGCTTTTTTTTTCATGATAATATCTGCTTTGCTCCCCCTTTACTTATCATCGTATAGTATTGTGGGAGAGAAAATAGAAAAAAGCTTAGAACCTTTGCTTGCTACCCCTACCTCTGACAGTGAGATTTTGATGGGAAAGTATATTAGTGCATTTCTTCCTATGATTATCACAATCTATGGAGCTATGATTGTATTTATGGCACTATCAGATCTTTTCACATACAATGAGTTAGGTTATCTTTTTTATCCAAACTGGACATTTATAATTGTAATGTTTATTGGTGTTCCACTCTCTATTATATATGGTATTAGTTTTGGAGTTTTTGCATCTGCCAAAGTAACCAATCCTCAAACTTCATATCAAATGGGAGGTATTTCTCTGATTCCATTTTTGGTACTATACGTAATGGGTGAGATTAATCTAGTCTCACTTAATAGCACTACTAATCTATTAATAATTTCTGCGGGACTCTTAATTGCTGTAATATTTATGTACTTTCTAACTAAAGCAACTTTCAATAGAGAAAAAATATTAACGGAATGGAAATAACCTTATTCTTTAGTTTTTTCATTAAGATTTTTACCGAGTTTCAATAATATATATTATCAAGCATATTCTCTAAACTCATTACTCTCGCCTTTGCATTTTTTTACCTTTTCGATGCAGAATTCATAACATTATTTTTCGAATAGTTCGTTATTTTTTTGTTTGCAGGCATAATCTTTTTTTATTATCCCTCTTCTGTAACCATTTTATTATTTTTAAAAATTTTTTTATTATTACTGCCAATATCTAAAATATAATACCATTATGAATTTGAAAGTAAAAGAAGGAATCTACTTTAAACACAGCTCTAATACAACTATAAAAAAATTCTTTATGCTTTTTTTTGGTGTCTTTATTATAAGAAATCGTACAGGAATCTTTAAATTCTATTCAATTTAATTTATCCATTCAATATAATTTATGTTAATGTCCCTGAATAATCCTATTATTAAAACGTCTGGTTTTTAAAAACATTGAATCTTTTTAAAAATGATTAAAATTTTGTTTCATATACAAGTTTAAAATTATTAAAATTACTGAATATCACAAAATATTTTACAGAAAAATTATCTGTAACTTTAAAGATAAAAGCATCATTTAGGCATAAAATCTAAATGCGAAGAAAAAGAAATATTTTGTAGTTATAATAACAACAGATGTTAAAAAGAATAAGTTACTATATCTAGAGCACATTCAAGGATAAGATCAATCGAAACCAAAAGTGGAAGAAAGATAAATCAAGGTATAAATGGAAAGGAGTATAAAATAAAAAATATTATGGAGCAACATATTATACAAACAATATGTTTGGCATACTTCAATCAGTGAGAACAGAGATGGCAATAAAAATAAGGAAAAATGTAGCACCAGAAAATATAAGAGGATCTAGAAGAAGAAAAATGAATGGATATAAAATGATAGGGAATAGGAAATGGGCTAGATATTAGAAGTATGGTATGAGATAAGTAAGGAGAGAAGATATATTTTCAGTAGTGAAAGGGAAATTTGGACAAATAAAGTTTCACGATCAAAGTAAGGTCTGATTGCAGAAGGATATCAAAGATTTGGAGTATACGATGCAATAAAATGTTATGATGAATGAAAGAGAGACTTTATTTGAACAAAAATTTAATGTTTTTCGATTGAATTAAATATATGTGAATGTAATTTGGATAGAAAATTATCAATAATCAATTTATTAAACAAAGCATTTAAAAATGTGTATATAAGCGATCACTCGGTATCCAAGAATCTCTAATAAAACCGATATTAGAGAAAAATTTATTAATAAGCATGTTATAACAATACATAGCAAATATGGAAGGTGAGTCATATGTCATATTCTAAACAGACTAAAATAATTACAGTTATTGTAGTACTAATAATTATTGTAGCCATTGTATCAGTAGCCTTTTATATTCAGCAAACACAGAAACCAACAACAAAATATATACTAATAGGTATGCCATTACCTTTGAATTCTCCTATTGGAATTAATATGCTTGACTCTGCAGAACTTGCAGTTAATCAGATAAACTCAAATGGTGGAGTGATAATAAATGGAACGCACTATTATCTAAAAATAATATCTTATGACACTGAAGAAGCAAATCCTTCAATTCCAGTAAGCAATGGGATAAGTGCTATAACATCTTTAATCACTCAAGATAAGGTGAATTTTTTGATTGGAGGTTATAGAAGTGATGTTGTAGATGCAGAACTTCCAATCGCAGCACAATATCATACGATTTACATTACTTTTGGTGCAGATCCCGAAATATCTACTTTTGTTGCCCAGGATTACTCAGCACATAAATATATCTTCGATGGCTTTGTGAACTCAAGTAATCAAGGCTTGCAATATGGTGCTTTACCAGTCTATATGCTTCTGGGATATAAAGAAGGATTAATCCCACAAAATATTACTAACCTTGCTATACTTGGCGAGCAGGCTGCTTGGACAAAAGTTGATATTGGAAATGGTGGGAAAACCTCTCCATTGTACGAGCCATTTGAAGAAGCTGGATTCAATGTAACCTACATTAATTACTTCCCGCTTTCTCCACCAGGAGGTTCATACTATTCATTATTTTCACAGTTAGCAGAACTAAATACTCAAGCTATATACATTTTGGCAGCTGGAACGGAAACACCATTACTAGTATCTAATTGGAATTCCTTTAACTGGAGTGCAGACAAAGCTACTGGCGGACATAAACCAATTCTTATGGGTGCAGATGTTATGGCAGAAATGGAAGGTTCTACATACAATTATTTCAATGCTACAAATGGAGGTTGCAATGGTGAATATACTTTTGGTTGGGGTCCTATGCTCCCTATTAATATCACCAATTCATCAATACCTTTTTACAATGAGTTCTACGCAAATTACAGTTTTAACCCTATATTCGAGGATGGCTTTGTTTATTCTTCAATTTATTATTTGTGCCAGGCTATAGAAAAAGCTCAAAGTTTATCCAGTAATGCTGTAATACCATATTTAGAACAGACTAATTATTCTGGTCCGGCAGGACTGATTAAATTCTCTTCTTCCCATGGTTTGATAATTACTCTTAAACCTGTTCCGTCAGTACCAGCAGTTGCAATGCAGTGGCACAGTGATGGAAAGTTATACTTAGTCTGGACTTCCTTAAATCCATTAACATTTACTAATATTCAGTTACCCAATGGAACTGTGATAAACAAAGTAAAAATTATTATTTAACCTTTTAAGGAGGTGTAAATTTTGATTTTTTTTCCTTATTTTTCAAATAATAATATATGGAATTTTATTCGGCCTTATTTATGCATTAGTTTCAGCTGGGTTTACATTAGTATTTGGCGTTTCTAAAATATTAAACCTTTCATACGGTGCATTGTATATGACCACTGCATATATGGTCTATTATTTTTCAGTTTTATCACATGTGCCGTTATTACTGTCTGTTTTTCTTGCAATAGTTGTTACCATTGCTATGGGACTTGCTATTTTTTATTTTGTTTTGAAATTCACTAAAAACCCAATGATTTTTATGGTTACAATGCTTTTGTTTGCATTGTTACTACAGTATTTATATTCTTATTTTTTTGGAGGGGAAATTGGATTTACTATCCCTGGATTATTTTCAAATACTTCTGTACTTATTGAAAATGTTTCTATACCTACTTCATTAATTATTTCTTCATTAATATCCATCATACTTATTATTTTTGTTTGGCTCTGGATTGAAAAAAGCTCTTTTGGTAGAAAAGTTAGGGCTACTTCCGAAGATCCGGAAATTGCAGAGTTATTAGGGATAAATACCAAAAACATAATTTTAATAGTGCTTACTATTTCTATTATATTTATAGCCCTTGCTTCTGTACTTATTGTACCTTCCGAAGAAGTAACTCCTGACATGTGGATAAACCCATTTGTAATTGCATTTGCAGTATCTATAATAGGTGGTCTAGGAAAATTTCAATGGATAATACCCTCTGCATTTATTGTATCCTTTGCAGAAGTGATAACACAATATCTTATTCCATATAATATTTCTAATATAATGGCATTTATAATTGTTATAATATTTATAATCATTTTTCCAAACGGATTGGGAGGGATCAAGCATGAAACGTGATCTAAGCTTTTTTAGATCAAAAGGGTATATACTTTCATTATTAATTATAATATTGAGTATAATTGTAACGGTAATAATCAATTCTCCATATTTAACATTATCAATTGCAATTTCAGAGATCTTCATACTCCTTTCTATTGGATGGGATTTTTCGTCTGGTACTACAAACTACATTAACTTCGGCATTTCGTTTTTTTTCGGAGTAGGTGCATTTTCTACCGGATACCTATATTTTAATTATCATTTATCTGTTCCATTTCTTATTCTTATCTCTTCTATTTTAGGTTTGCTGAGTGGCACAATATTTACGGTACCAACTCTAAGAGTTAAAGGTGTCTTTTTTACTCTTTTATCCTTACTTCTTCCACTAATAGGTACATACTTTATTATAGCATTTTGGATAGTTCTAAAGATGCCAACCATAGGGTTTTATGATTTGCCACCGATATCATATTCTTTACAAAACACAACTATATATATTTCTTTAATTTTAATAGTGGTTTTGACATTTATTTATATTCTTAATTCAACTCATTTTGGTCTAGTACTAAGAGGTATAGGAGATGATGAAGATGCGATTGTTTCTCAAGGCATTAATACTTTCCCTTATAAAGTATTAGTATTTTCTATATCCATGGGAATTGCAGGTCTTGCTGGTTCAATATATGCATTGTTAATGAGTTTTGCTGGTGTTGATACTTTTGCCCTAGAGTTTTTACTTTATCCTATGGTGATAGCTATTTTCGGAGGAAAAGGAAAAATATTAGGAACTGTTCCGGCAGGCTATATTATAATATTAAGTTCACAGTATCTTCAATTTTATGTAGGCGATCTTACTTTGATTATGTTTACTATTCTTGCAATAATCCTATTTCTTTTCGTTCCAAATGGAATTTCTAGGTGGTATAAATGAGTGAACTTGAATTAAAAGAAATAACAAAACTATGGGGTGGTAACATGGCTCTCGATCACATATCTTTTATTATGAACTGTGATGTTTTAGGAATTGTAGGGCCTAATGGTGCTGGAAAAACAACACTTTTAAACATTATTGCAGGAACAGTATATCCAACAGAGGGTAAAGTTTACTATAATAATAAGGATATAACGTACTATAAACCTTGGGAAAGGGTAAAAATTGGAATAGGTAAAACATTTCAAATTGTTAGGCCTCTAAGGTCTTTAACAGTCGAAGAAAATATTCTTTTATTCAGTGGAATTAGAAATAGGGTTGATGTGGATGAAATTTTGAAAATCACTGGACTAATTGATTTCAAAGATAAAAATCCTGCAGTATTACCGTTCGGATTACTTAAAAACCTTGAGTTAGCTAAAGTTCTTGCTGCAGATCCAGAACTTTTGTTGTTGGACGAACCATTTGGAGGACTTAGTGAAGATGAAATATCCAATGTTTTTAACTTAATCTCTTCTTTAAAAGAGAAGAAAAGAAAAATAATAATTATAGAACACAAGATATCTTCTTTATTGCCACTTTTGGATAGAATTATTTTTTTAGACCGAGGTAAAAAAATTTTTGAAGGTGGAGTTAAAGATTTTGTTGAAAATGAAAATATTAATACCTTTTATTTTGGTGGGCGATTATAATGCTTGAAATAAATAATTTAAAAGCAGGATATTTTGGCTCAACAGTTATACAAGACCTATCTATTACTTGCAAGGATGGAATTACACTCGTAGTTGGTGCAAATGGAGCTGGAAAATCAACATTAGTAAAGTCAATAAATGGAACTTTAAGACCTATTGAGGGGAAAATAATATTTAATAATGAAAATATACAGACTTTAAACGCACACACTATTGCAAATCTTGGAATTGCTACAGTACCTGAGAGAGGAAGAATTTTTACAAATATGACTGTGAAAGAAAATTTGAAAGTATCATTTGAATCATCTCATAAAAAGAAAAACGATTTCTTGGACGTTGTGGAAAAGGTATTTGCAATATTTCCAGATCTAAAAGAAAAATTAAATCAAAAGGCTGGTTTATTAAGTGGAGGGCAACAACAAATGCTTTCAATAGCTAGAGCATTAGTGTCCAGCCCTAAATTTCTTATAATGGATGAACCAACCACGGGGCTTTTTCCTAAAGTAGTTAAAGAGTTGATTACAAAAATAGTACAGCTATCAGAGAATATGCCGATCTTGATTACAGAACAAAATCTTGTAGATATTGTTCCTGTAGCAAAAAAAATATATTTGATAGAATCTGGAAAAATTGTTTTTTCCGGTAATCCGGATGAAGTGATGACTAATACACTTATTAAAAAACTTTATTTTGGATATAAGGAGGGTAAATAAATGCCTAAAATAAATAAAAATGATTATGAACTATATTTTGAAGAACATGGTTCAGGCATTCCTATTTTATTCTTGGAAGGTCTCGGTTATTCATTATGGATGTGGAAATACCAGCTATCAGATGTAAAAAAATGGGCTAGAGCAATACTTGTTGATAATAGAGGGGTGGGAAAAAGTTCGCCATTATCAGCTCCATATTCAGTTACATCATTTGCTGAAGATGCATTAAATATTATGGACCACCTCAATATTGAAAAGTTCTATGTTTTAGGAGTTTCAATGGGTGGTTTTATTGCTCAGGAATTAGCACGAATATCTCCAGAAAGAGTGAAAGGTCTTATACTTGTTTCAACATCTTGCGGTGGTCCAAAATCATATTCGATGACGAAGGAAGTATTTGACGAAATGATGAAAACTGTGGACAATGAAACACAAAAAGAAAAATTAAAAAGAACCATGAAGCTTGCATTCACAAATTCTTATCCAGATTTAAACAAAGAGATTTTCGAAGATATCATAAATGAACGGATATTGACACTTCAAGATCAAAAACAGTTATTATTTCAATCACTTTCACTCCTAAATTTCGATTCTTGTACATCTAACTCTGAATTAAATATGCCTTCTATAATTATAGCTGGGACAGAAGATAAAGTATTACCATGGTTAAACAGTATTCTTTTATATAAAAGCTTAAAAAACTCATCTTTAATACTTTTTAAGGGCCAGAATCATTTACTTTTTATAGAAAAATATAAGGAATTTAACGATCTTATAAAAAACTTTGTCCTTAGTGTAGAAGAAGGCTCATTTAAAGAATATATTATGGAGGTGAAATAAATGGATAATATAGGTATAATATCATATGGATTATATATTCCTAAAAACATTATTACGTACAAAGAAATTTCTAAAGCTTTTAACATTCCAGAAGATGTTGTTTTAAACAAACAGGGACTCAAGAAAAAACATGTCAGTTCTGAATCAGAAATGCCTAGTGATATGGCATTTTATGCTGCAAAAAGTGCTCTAGAAAAAGCTGAAGTGATGGGTATTAACATAACTGATATAGGTTCTATAATATATGTAGGCTCCCAATGGAAAGATTATAATGTGTGGTTACTTTCAACATATTTACAAGAGAAATTAGGATTAAAACAAGCCTATTCCTTTGATCTATCAGCAATGTGTGCAGGTATGGTTACAGGTCTATACTTGGCTAAGAGTATGTTATTATCTGATGACTCTATGAAAGCAGTACTGCTCGTTGGAGCATCAAAAGAATCATATATTGTAAAACCAAACGATCCGAATACCTCTTGGATGGATGACTTTGCAGATGCAGGTGTAGCAGCAGTAATAGCAAAAGGTGCAAAAAGAAATATTATACTCAAATCAGATTTTATGACTGATGGATCTCTTTCTGAAGGGGCCTTAATTATTACTGGTGGGGCTAAAGTTCCATTTTACCAAAAATATTGTGTTGATAAAAAAGTGTATCTTGAAAGTTTAATACCTAAAGAAGACTTCAAAAGAAAAATGGAAAAAATTTCCTTAAAGAATTTCAAAAGCGTAATACAAAATTCTATTCAGAAAAGTGGATTAAAAAATGAAGATATTAAGATGATTTTTCTAAACCATATGAAACCTTCTTTTCACAAAGAGCTACTTAACTCACTAAATATGCCATCTAACAAATCAATATACCTAGATGAATATGGACATAGCCAATCCGCTGATCAATTTATTGGCTTAGATATTGCTTTAAACAAAGGTCTTCTTAAAGAGGGGTATATTGTATTTGCAGCTGCTGGAACAGGATATGTCTGGGGTTCTACAGTAATTAAATGGGGGTGATAAATTGATAATAGACATTTCTGGATTTCTTGCTAGATCCTATGGAAGTAGAATAGCACTAGAAGATTACGGAGGGGAAACATATTCTTTTGAAAGAGTGGATCAAATAGCAAACTCTTTCGCATTTGAACTGCTCAAAAAAGGTGTAAGACCAGGTGATTTAATCTCTGTGTTTTCACAGAATAAATCATTGGAAGTAATTTTATTTTTTGCGGCATTAAAATTAAAAGCAACTCTTGTACCGCACAATATTAGATTATCCAAAGATGAAATATTAAGAGAAGTAGAGCTTGTAAAACCAAAAGTAGCTATTTTCAGTAATGATCTTCCAATAGATATAAAAAATATTGAAATGGATATTAATAAACAAATTATATATCTGGAAGAGTTACCAACTGAAACGAAATATAAATTAGATACACTTGATTCTGATCTTGAAACCACAGCGCTTATAATTTTTACTGGAGGGACAACAGGAGAGCCAAAAGGTGCTAAGATTCCTTTAAGATCAATAATTTTCAATGCAGTTAATACAATAATAACATGGAAACTATCCAAAGATGATGTATCTCTCCTAGCATATCCTTTATACCATACTGGTGGCTGGAATGTCCTAACCCTGCCTCTGTTTTTGTGTGGAGGTAGTTCAATTTTAATCCAAAAATTTAAACCAGATCTTATTGCAGAAATATTACAGAAAAAGAATGTAACAGTGTTTTCAACTGTTCCTGCTGTGCTGCTAGAAATTTCAGAACTAAATAATTTTCCAGACTTGAAATTTCCATCGCTTAGATTTATAAAATCAGGTGGAGGAATGTCCTCACCTAAAGTTATAGAGTCATTTCTTTCCAAAAATATTAAATTTTATCAAGGGTATGGTCTTACTGAGGCCGGACCAAACATTTTTTATTCTGATGAAGAAGATCTAAAAAAAGAGATGAGCATAGGAAAAAAATCAATATTTGTTGATTTGAAATTAATCGATGAAAACAATAAAGAATCTAATAAAGGGGAACTGTGGGTCGGAGGACCTATTATATTTTCAGGATACCTTGACAAAAATCAAGATGAAACTATATTAGAAAAGGGATATGTAAAAACAGGAGATATTTTAGAGCGGGATAATGATGGGCATTACTATTTTGTAGGAAGGAAGAAGTTTATGTATAAGTCTGGGGGAGAAAACATTTATCCTACTGAAATCGAAAATGTTATTGAAAAGCATCCCGATGTAATAGAATGCGCAGTAATTGGAGTTCCAGATGAAAAATGGGGTGAGGTAGGCATGGCATTCGTCGTAACACGTAAGAATATCAGTGAAGAAGATTTAAAGTCTTTTGCTATTAAATATTTAGCAAAATATAAGATTCCTAAATATTTTATATTTGTAAATAGTATACCAAGAACACCGGCAGGTAAGAAAGATTATATTAAATTAAGGGAGGGTAAATATTATGAAAAATTTGAAAGTAGGAGATAAAATTGATGGAAATGAGCTTACTGTTAATGACTATCATATATTTAGTTTTGCAGGGCTTACAGGGGATTACAATCGGTTGCACGTTGATGATGAATTTGCTAAGAATACTATATATAAAGGAAGGATTGGTCACGGGCTTCTGTCTCTTTCCCTTGGTCTTGGTCTTCTATTTCATAATATAGATGGCTATTTTCTTTATGGTTTTGATAAAATAAGATTTTTAAATCCCGTTAGACCCGGGATGACAATAAAATCAGAGCTTGTCGTAAATCGTATAAAAAATAAAGAAAATTACACTTTATATTATTGCTCTTTAAAAGTTATAGGAAAAAATAATAGTGAAATATTAATATCAGAGATTATTTTAGGAAAGATGAAAGAAAATGCGAGTTCCTAAAACAAATCGTGGAATAAAGACCAAAAACAAGCTTTTAAAGGCAGCTGAAAGAGTATTTGGAGAAAAGGGATATTTCGATTCTAGTATAAGTGAAATTACCAGAAAAGCAAAAGTAAGCACCGGCACATTTTACATATATTATAACTCGAAAATAGAAATTTTTAAAGACCTTATAGTAAATCTCAACCATGAACTTAGAAAAGTAATAAGTATTTCTGTCTCTGATTTGACTAAAAGAAAAGACATTGAAGAGATGGGATTTAAAAAATTTTTTGAATTTTTAAAACGTCATAAAAAACTATACCGAATAGTTAGACAGGCAGAATACATAGACCCAGCCCTCTTTTCATGGTATTACAAAAAGATTGCTGAAGGATATTCAAAAGGACTTGATAAGGCAATGGAAAATAAAGAGTTTAAAAAAGGTAATTCTGAGTTACTATCATTTGCTCTGATGGGGATAGCAGATTTTGTTGGGATGAGATATGTGCTTTGGGAAGATGAAATAAACGATGATATAATTCGTGAACTTATGGACTTTATTTTTAATGGTATTTTAGATAAAACATCAAAAGATTAATGTTTTATATACATAAAAACATAGGCAAAATATGTAACTCGAAAATATGGTAAAAATGAGAGAAAACTTAATACATAAAATATGCTAGATTAAGTAATGGGCTGGAAAATCCGTCATGATGCATATATTATTCTATATAATTAATATGACATAAATCTGAAACTTACAACTTGGTTTGAAAGTTTAAAAATTATGTAATTAAAGCATACACTAACGATATGATAAATATCATTTCTGGGGATAAAAATGAGGCGAAAAACAGAACTATAGAGAAAACATAATTGCTTCTTTCAGATGATATTTGCATAAAACAAAAGCGCATAAATTAATGATTATTTGTGATTAATATAAGAAGATTGGATAGCTATGATCTGGGATAAGCCAGAAAAAAGATATATATCTGAGATTTCTTGAATTAAAAGATTGTAGAAGAAAAGGAGATAGTAAAGAATTTCTAAAATCATTAAAACGTTAAGATAAGATTTATGATGTCCAAAAAATTTTTATGAACTTGTTTGGAAATAACAATGTTAAGATAAATCTCTATAAAAAAGTGTTTACAGAGTCATTATTATGATCAGGGCAAAAGAATTTTAGCTTTACTCTCTTTATTCTTAAGCTATAATATTTATTTTTTTGTTGTTTTTATGTGTGATTGATAGCTTTGCAATATTTTTAAAAATATACAAAAAAAATTTAAATGAAATTTTAAATATTTTAATCGCTAAACTTCATTATAATAACAGTTTTAAGTTTTGGAAAAATTTGAAAAAACATTGTTTCAGATTTGTTAAAGTACAGCACCAAAACAAAAATGATAGTATATGATTTAACGTTATAAAATCAAATGAGCAGAGAAAAAATATTAAGTTATTAACACTTCCTCCCTTTTTATAGAAAAGCATGATAAAGTATTCAGGCACGATTCATTCATCATATATGTGTGCATGCAGAAGTGAAAGCTAATGTTTACATTTTAGTAAAGCTAAACATAGGATTGGTTATATATATAGTATCAGAGCCCTGGTTACTATTCATTAGGAAAACGTACTTTACCATTTTTTCAAATATTAAAGCATCTACATACTTTCTACTTTATAGAAATATTAGTGTATTGGACTGCTTATTCCACTCATTCTCAAAGAAAAAAAAATCGATTCTGGAAGAAAAGAACTAACAAAACGTTACTTATTGCAATAATCACAGATATCATCATAGTGTTCATTCTGGCTGTCTTTAAACAGCATTAAATTTTTTAGAAAATTAGCATTTTTTCGTCTACTATTTTCTTTAATTAAGGTATCTATTCAAGATTCTAGTCCATCTATGAAGGTAATTAAACTTTGATTGATGCTAATTTTATTAGAATTTTAAAGCGTTACTTTAATTTAGAGCCTAAAAATAGAGAGAAAAGGAAGATCAGGGATTCTGGAAATTTGTAAAAAACCTTCTTCCTAAAAGCAGAGGAAGAGATTTTTACTATGACATACTAGATTTTACAAATAAAATATGTAAATCTAGAAATCCTTATTGTTATAAATGCCCTATAAATAAATAGTGCTCTTATTTAAGCCAAAAATAAAATTAATGGTTTGATATATATTTACTATAAATCAATATCTATGTATAACCTTACAACTCACAACTAGTTGTAATAAGCAAAGTTAATTAAGTTATTTTTGATTATATTTTGAATATTGTGAGTGAATTTGAGATCACAAAGTTAGAGCACAACAAAGACTGATCAAAATACTTTTAATTTTATTTGATAAGGATGATCTCTTTTATCATTCCCTTATCTTTTAATTCCTAATGATTTTTTTGAAAATATTACCTATATTTGAATCCTGCGTCTTGAACTGCAGGGGAAGATCACGGTCACAGTAGTATTTTCCATCCGGAGCAAGAATGGCATGTTTATCACAAAGTGCCTGACCGCAGACCTCACATACTGCTACTGCTTCCTTTTTCAGAAGGGTACACTTTTGGCACTTAGCGAGCTCGTCTTCAAGCGTTCGCCCCGAAGAAGCAAGAATTCGTCTTGTAAAACTGGTTTGCCCTGCTTCGTATTCTAGGTTCCACTTTGGAACATATACCAGTTTCGTGCCAAGAATGATAACTTCATTTAGATGTGGCACGAGTTTGAATGACCGATTCTCAGTCTTTCCCCTTATTTTGATATTATATGAGACATCTCGCTTGTTCTTTTCGACTACATATGATTTGACAATTTTCACCGCGTCCTCTTCTGTGATTTCCACATCCGCAACGGAAACCTGGTAATCCATGGATGAGAGTACTGGTTTCATGACTGGCGAGATACTTTCCAAATCTTCCGATACCATCTTGTCCTCTTTTGATTCTATGCGTTCTTTCTTGTTACTAAGTATTCCAGTGACTGTTTCGAGAAAGCCTTTCTCACGATTAATTATATCTCCATCCAGCGCATCAACGAAGTATGTGCCATTATCGGTGATTGTGTGAGTTTTCCCTGTTGGATCCTTTCTTATCGCTTGGAGTCTATACTTGATTAGAAAATACGGATGATACAAAAGCACAGCTGAAAAGAGATGAATTGACTGATTGTTCCGAAGTGACAGAGAAGATGCAGATATGAAATCAATCTTTAGCGGTAGAACAGGATCGTGAACAAGACTCGGATTCTTTATCCTGCCTATAGCATATGCGTAAAACTTCTCGCGAAGCTTATCACCATCCCACAACTCAATACCTGTAGATTCCGCAAGTTTCTGTGCTTCTTCTGAGAAGTACGTGTTGGTGACAAAAATACCTGATGCAATACCTGTATCACTAAGTTTATCTTTGAACACTCGCATATCTTGGATCCCAACAGACCTGGATGGATCATAATTCTTGCATTCTACGGCTATTTTCCTGATACCACGAGTGAGTAAAATGTCGATTTCCGCTGTCGCACCACTTTTGGTTGGGACTCTCTTTCTCTTTTCGACCTTGTATCCCATCTTCTCAAATATCAAGGCAGTAGTATTCTCGAGTTGTAGACCAAGATCATAGATGTTGAGTTTGACTGGTTCCAAATCTTCTTCAATAGGCTGTTGAGTGAGTTGTGAGGATACAATTGGAGGTTGTATAGGTTGTTGAGAGAGAGCAGCAGGGGAGACATTACCTATAGATTGAAGGTTTGTCCCGCAATAAGGACAGAATTTCATATCATTCTGTACCGGTTTTCCACAATTTGGACAAAACATATCCATTCACCCCAAATGATAACACAATTTTTACTACTTTTTCGTATTTTTCTCTTATTTCTGATTTAGTTGTTATCTCATTTTCTTTATTGCTTTCGTTGTTCATTTTTGATTACCCCTCCTTTTTTCAGCCAGAATATCTCTATTTGTTTTTTCAAAAATATCTGGCCTGAAAATTTCATACTATATTAATATCTAAAAACATTATTAAATTTTGTCATAGCTACTCGATTTGTAATTAGCAAATGATTACTAATAAAAAATCACTTATTTTAAAGGTAAGACTATTCTATTTATGAACTCTCTAATATCAAAGCCGGTTATATTATTGTAAATGCTTGTAGTGGATAAAGAAAAAAGCTTAAACTATTTTTACAAAACGTTCACATGTGCACGATTTAGTTTGCTATAACGCCTAAGTTTCTCTGTATATTTAAATAAAAGTAATTATTTATATATAAATAGCGAAGGTAAGTTTTTTAATTGTCCGTTAGAATTAGTTAACATTTTTTTGGAGAATGGATATCTGGAAAATCTAGCACAGTATAGAGAGCCGTATTTGATTATATTTATTAATCGAATACACTAAATAATAATATTCAAATACTTAATAAAGATAGAAAAATTTAGAATTTATTTCTTTTTTTCGTTAATTTTTCTTTGGTGGCATTTACATTATTTATGTCCTTGCTTCTTTTTGCCTCGTCTCATTGCTATTACGACACTTAATAGTGCTATTATTACTACTATAATGATAATTATAGGAATTAATATAGAGTCAGTTAATGGTGCTACAGTTATAACAAAATTGATATTTGAATAACTTATCTGTTCGTACCCAGATCGACCTACTATATCATACACTAGAAAAGAATATGAGGCCCCCGCACTAAGACCAGTTACTGTATATGTTGTATCATAGATAGGAGTAATTGATGTCGCAGTAGCCCAAACACTTCCAGAAGTGCTCATTTGAATAGTATCACTATCAAAAGGTACTAAGAAGGAATATGTATTATAATCAGTTCAAGATAGAGATACTGTTATTTCTAAAACACTACTTGTTAAAAAATGGGATTTGAAGTGGTAAATACTTGAAAAGTGTTCGAAAGAGTTTGTGTAGTAGTACCATCATTTAATATATAAAAATAGTAATTTGTATTTGGACTTAAATCATAAACAAATGTTGAAGTTTGTGATGCATTACTTGTATTCCATATATCTGTCCAAGGTCCATTTACATTATTTGCTACATAAAGTGTGTAATTTGAAAATAATATATCATTGCTTTCTATCCATTGTAATGTTATAGTAGTTTCTGTTTGTGCTAGACTAGATAATGTCAAATTTGCTACTTTTACTATTCTCATACTTAAAAAAAATACTAATTGATAATATAGTGACAATCCTATAGCTATTTTTTTGAATAGCTTTTCATTTCAATCCTTCTATATATATTAAATACAATATATAAAAATTATAATAAATTTTATGATTATTTTTCATACTCTAGCTTAAATCAAAAAAACATTTAAAATTATAAAAATAGACAATTTTCTAGATCATTTTTAATTTATTTTTATTATTTTTCTTTTTTTATTGAATTTTTTAGAGTTTTATGTTTTCATGCATATTTTAACAACGCTGTTAAAATCTTTGGATTATATGCCAAGCATATAAATATTGTATTTCTGATATATTTTAGCAAGAAGGTGACTAAGCTCGAAAAGTGATAGACTACGAAACAATTATTAGATTAAGAAAATATGTTCATATATAATTTAACTATATCTACCTTAAATCTTTGGAAAGCATCTTATTTCTTTGCAAGAATACCGTAGTCAAATC
>JAVZSA010000004.1:0-62879 GCA_038880255.1 Thermoplasmata archaeon | reverse complement strand
GAGAAATATGCTATTTGGGACTGTCAAAATATGGTTTTCATCGTTTATTATTCTTGTATAAAGAAATCCTATTTCATCCACCACTCCCACATATTTTGGCGGTAAAAAATCATGAGGATATGTTGGACCATATCCAGGATATTGAGAGATTACTATATTTATCCTTTGTCCCACCTCAAAGGGTCTTGAAATCAATATATAAAGACCAGCAAAAAAATTGGATAAAGTTGACTGAGCCGCAACACCAAGAATTATACCAATTAATCCTGCACTAACAAGTCCGGCAGTTATATTATTACCAAAACTAAGAAATATTATAAAGAAAACTAAGAGGAAAAAGATTATTTCAAATGCAGATTTTATATGTTTTGCATTTGGCTCACCATATCTTACCATCGTATAAAAAATTATTGAGCCCAGAAATCTGCTAACAAGATAAGTAACAGCTAGTAAAATTACAAGAATGATTATCTCTTTGAGGTAGTCTGGTAGGATATTCTTCGATATTAAGAATAATAAAACATAAAAAATTATGATACCAGTTACAATTGAAATTATTATTCCTATAATATTTTTAAATAATTTTATCATTGATACATAAATTTGAATGATATATAAGAAGATTATATTAAATAAGAAATTATTCCTTCCATTCTTTCATAATCCACAACCACTAGAATTTTTTTTCCAATAATATTCTCTTTAATTTTTTTAGCCATATATTTCTCTCTTTCATTTTCTAATTCTTTAAAACCAGAAATTTTTGTTATTTCTTTATCCCATAAAATTGAAAATTCCTCTGGTGTTGAAGCTTTAAATCTTTTTTTATAAAGTCTTTTTTTCCTCAAGGAATGCCTGATTAGCATAAATGTACTTATTTTTTTAGTGTAGAGCTGTGAAAAATCATTTTCAGGAATATCTATTGGTATTATCTTAATATTTTCTCTCCTGGATATTTCAGCAGCCTTAAGATATGAAGGAACAGGTAATTTTACTTTACCAAATTTTTGAAGTTTTATACCATAGATGATTTCATAGTCGGATAGATCAACCATAAATGGTTCTTTTAAGTATTCAAAAAGGCCATTCAACTCACTATCTGGGATACCAACAAGTATTAAATCAGGTGCAAATTCTTTATATAATTTTTCCATATCATTTTCTTCATCTAAAAGTCCTCTAACAGTGCCATAAATAATATATTTTTTTCCATTTAATTCCAAATTGACGTATTTATTTAACACAAATAACGTTAAAACATTATCCTTTTAAAAATTTCTATAACTCAATAAAAAGGACATAATAACATTTATATTAATTAAAGCAATTTCAAGCACAGGAGGTTAGTTTATGGATATAACTACTGCCATATATGCTTTAGCTGCCGCCATATCAATGGCGGGTGGTTTAATAGGAACAGGCTTAGCGCAACAAGGGATAGGTGCTGCAGGTATGGGTGTGGTGGCTGAAAAACCAGAAAAAATGGGGCAGGTACTATTCTTTCTAGTGATTCCAGAAACCCTATTCATATTCGGATTCGTTTTTGGATTAATTATACTTATGCACATTTTAGGTTGAAACAATGCCAATAGAAGACATATTAAAGGAAATAGAAGAGAAGGGAAAATTACAGGTGGAGGAAATTAGAAAGGAGACTGAAGAAAAAGTATCAAAAATAATCAATGAATCTCAGGAAAAATCAAAAAAGATTATTGAAGAGGGTAAAGAATCTTTTAGAAAATACTTAGAAAATGAAAAGAAAAGAAGAATTTCCACAATCAACATGGAAATGAGAATGAAATACATCAGAGAACTAAATAACATTTTAGATATGTATGTTGAAAGCTTAAAAAATATAATTAAAAAATTTAGAAACAGTGAAAATTACAAAAATTACATTGTTAACTCTATTGAAAAGGGAAAAAAGGAAATTGGTGGGGACGTAAAAATAATAATATCATTTTTGGATAAGGATCTAGTAAAAAATGAAAAAAATGTTGAATTTTCAAATCATCTGGATTCATTGGGAGGTGTTATTCTAGAATCAATTGATGGCAAGAAAAGGGCAGATTATTCTATTTCTACATTAATTGAAGAGAAGTACCTTGAAATAAAACAAGAAATATATGAAAGGATGAAGGGGGAAATTTAAATTGCAAGGTTTAATTTCATATGCTTATGCCTATGCTAGGTGTAAAGCCCTTGAAAACAATCTTTTAAATTCAGAAATTTATGAAAATATGTTGAATGCTCAAAATGTCCAACAGATTATAAATATACTTCTTGAAACACGATACAAAGACTTAATTTCATTTTTTTCAACAAAATATTCAGGTACAGATTTAATTGAAGTATCTACAAATTCTTCCATAATAAATCTATCAAAAATAGCATTAAGTATAACCCCAAGAATTGGTATAGATTCTCTCAGAGCATATATATCAAAATGGGATATAAATAATATCAAAATAATAATATCCTCCAAGGCATTAGGTAGACCTATCAAAGAAACTGAAATATTTTTAATAAGTGAAAGGGATTTGCCAGCTGGTCTGTTTGCTGGAATACTTAAACCTGAAGATTATAGGTTGATGATTGAAGAAAACGATATAGAATCGATTGTAAAATATTTATTAAAATTTCCATATGGTAAAATTTTAATGGAAGGGCTTGATTCTTATAGAAAAAATGGAGATATTGGAGAAATGTTACTTTTATTGGATCTTTTTTATTTTAAGAATTTAAAAGAAAAAGTAAAAATATACATTGGAAATGAGATGCCTGTTATACATTTGATTTCGAGTCAAATTGATGTAAAGAATATAATGACTTTAATTAGGGGATTTGAACTTGGAATTCCCACGTTAGATTTGAGAAATTATATAATAGAAGGAGGGAATATTCAAAAAAACAAAATGGATGAAATGCTTCAATCTTCAAATATAGATGAACTTGTAGAAAAAATAAAAGATGTTTATGATCTTTCAAAAGCTCTTAATAATTACCATTTAAATCATGATATAAAGGATTTTGAAATAGAGCTTGAAAGATATATTTTTGAAAGGAATATATCATCATTTAGAATTGCTTCTCCAGGATTATCTTCTATAATTGGAATGCTTTTAATGTTCGAAACTGAAAGAGAAAACATTAGAAAAATTTCATATGGAAAATATTTTGGTCTCTCTCAAGAAAGAATTAGATCAATGTTAATAAAGGTGGTATAAATGGAAAATATCTCTAAAATTGTGGTTTTAGGTGAGAGATCCCTTGTTTTAGGTTATAGATTGATTGGTTGTACAGAATGTTATGAAGAAATAGGTGAAGAGGGTAAAAATAGATTAATGTCCTTGCTAAAAAGGGATGATGTAGGAATAATTATAGTGTCAGATACTATTAGGGATTTAATGAATACGCAAGAAATTGAAAAAGTAGAATCAACAATAAAACCTTTAGTAGTTTTTGTGCCATCGTCAGTTAGTGTAAAAAAATCTGAGGAAGAGGTATTAAGAGAATATATTAAACGTGTATTAGGGATAGATATGGAGGTGTAAAATATAATGGGAGTAATTTACAGAGTTTCAGGTCCTGTAGTTCTGTCAAAAGATGTTGAAAACGCTAAAATGTACGATGTTGTTTTGGTGGGTGAAGAAGGATTAGTTGGTGAAATAATTAAAATCTCAGGAAATACGTCTACTATACAAGTATATGAAGATACAAGTGGATTAAAACCAGGTGAAATAGTGAGAAATACTGGAAATCCACTTTCAGTTGAACTTGGCCCTGGCTTGCTCGGTAATATCTATGATGGAATCCAAAGGCCACTCCCAATTCTTAAAGAAAAAAGTGGAGATTTTATAAAAAGAGGAATAACAGCATTCCCTATAGATGATAAAAAACAGTGGGAATTCATACCCACCGTTAAAAAGGGGGATATTGTTAATTCAGGAAGTTTTGTAGGATATGTCCAGGAATCAAAAACAATTAAAACAAAAATAATGGTACCATATGGTATTCAAGGTAAAATTTCTGAAATTGAAGAAGGAAAATTTACAATAAGAGATAATGTATATTCCATCGAATCAAATGGAAAAACATTAAGTTTTACACTTACTCAAAAGTCTACTGTAAGATTTCCTAGACCTTTTAAAGAAAAGCTACCTCCTCATGTACCATTGATCACTGGTCAAAGAGTAATAGATACATTTTTTACTGTTGCAAAGGGTGGGACCGCTTGTGTAATAGGACCTTTTGGGAGTGGTAAAACTGTAATTCAGCACCAGCTCGCAAAATGGTCTGATACCGATATTGTTGTATATGTAGGATGTGGTGAAAGAGGAAATGAAATGACAGAAGTGCTAGTTACATTCCCAGAACTTATAGATCCTAGGACTGGAGGTCCTTTAATGGACAGAACAGTATTGATTGCAAATACAAGTAATATGCCTGTAGCTGCAAGGGAAGCTAGTGTATATACTGCAATAACAATAGCTGAATTTTATAGGGATATGGGATATGATGTATCCTTAATGGCTGATAGTACAAGTAGATGGGCAGAGGCAATGAGAGAAATCTCTGGAAGATTAGAGGAAATGCCAGGAGAAGAGGGTTATCCTGCATATTTAAGCAGAAGATTGGCAGAATTCTATGAAAGAGCTGGTAGAGTAATAAACATTAATGGTACACAAGGATCAGTAACTGTAGTTGGAGCAGTATCACCGCCAGGTGGTGATACAAGCGAGCCTGTTTCACAGGGGACTTTGAGATTGACAAAAGTATTTTGGGCTCTGGATGCATCATTGGCCAATAGAAGACATTTCCCTTCAGTTAATTGGTTAACTAGTTATTCTCAATACCATTCTACAGTTGGAGAATGGTTTACAAAAAATGTTAGCCAGGATTGGAATATATATAGGGATAGGGCAATGTCTCTTCTTCAGCAAGAGGAAGAACTTCAAGAAATAGTTCAACTAGTAGGTCCTGATGCTTTACCAGACAGGGAAAGAATAATTCTAGATACTGCAAAAATGATTAGGGAGGATTATCTTCAACAGAGCGCATTTGATGAAATTGATACCTATTGTTCACTTAAAAAACAAAATATGATGTTAAAAATAATTTTATTTTATCACGATGAGGCTATGAAAGCAATATCCGATGGTATTACATTAAAACAAATATTTTCAATGTCTGTTAGGGATGATATAACGAGAATGAAAGAAATAAAGGAGTCGGAGCTTGAAAAAATGAATACAATAGTTGAATCAATTAAAAAGGAATTTCAATCGTTAAGGGGTGTGAAACAGTATGCTTGAATATAGGACAATTTCTCAAATAGCTGGGCCTCTTTTGTTTGTAGAAAATGTTGAAAACGCGGGTTATAATGAAATTGTAGAAATTACGCTTCCTAATGGTGAAAAAAAGAGTGGTCAGGTTTTGGACACGAGGAAAGGTTTGGCAATAGTTCAAGTTTTTGGTCCTACTACAGGATTAGATGTGCCAAATACAAGTGTTAAATTTTTGGGAGATATTGTTAGATTACCTGTTAGTGATGAAATGTTGGGCAGAGTTTTTGATGGTTTGGGAAATCCAAGGGATGGAGGAGGTCCATTATTATCAAAGGAAAAAATGGAAATAGTTGGGTATGCTATAAATCCATATGCTAGAGATGAGCCCTCGGAATTTATACAAACTGGAATATCATCAATAGATGGAATGAATACTTTAGTTAGGGGCCAAAAATTACCTATCTTTTCTGGTTCAGGTCTTCCTCATAACGAAATAGCAGCACAAATTGCTAGACAATCTAAGGTTCTTGGTGAAGGTGAAAATTTTGCAGTAGTATTTTCTGCCATGGGTATAACAAGTGAAGAAGCTAATTTTTTCATAGATAATTTTAAAAGTACTGGAGCCTTTGAAAGGGCTGTAATGTTTTTAAACCTTGCTTCAGACCCTAGCATGGAAAGGATAATTACGCCTAGAATGGCTTTGACAGCAGCAGAATACTTAGCTTTTGAAAGAGATCTACATGTATTGGTAATCCTTACAGATATGACAAATTATTGTGAAGCTCTAAGAGAAATATCAGCAGCAAGAGAGGAAGTACCTGGAAGAAGGGGTTATCCTGGTTATATGTATACTGATTTAGCAACAATTTATGAAAGGGCTGGAAGAATAAAAGGGAAGAAAGGATCCGTAACTCAATTTCCAATATTAACAATGCCCGGTGACGATATAACACATCCTATTCCTGATCTAACAGGTTACATAACTGAAGGACAATTAGTTCTTTCAAGAGAACTTTTCCATAAGGGAATTTATCCACCAATGGATGTTCTTCTTAGCTTATCAAGATTAATGAATCAAGGTATTGGAAAAGGAAAAACTAGAGAAGATCATAGGGGTGTCGCAGATCAACTTTACTCCTCCTATGCAAGGGGTAGGGATTTAAGAAGTTTGAGTGCAATAGTTGGAGAAGGTGCATTGACTGTAGAAGATAGGAAATTTTTGCACTTTGCAGATATATTTGAAAAAAATTTTATAGGACAGGGAAAAGATGAAGATAGGTCTATAGAAACAACGCTTAATTTAGGTTGGGAGTTATTAGCTGAAATTCCTGAAACTGAATTGAAAAGAGTTAAAAAAGAGCATATAGAAAAATATGGAAGGAGGTATAGAAAGGGAAATGCCACTCAGTAATGTAAAACCTACAAGAATGGAATTACTTCGTTTAAAAAAAAGGATAAATCTAGCAAAGAGAGGACTAGAATTATTAAAATTTAAGCGTGCAGCTTTAGTAATGGAATTTTTCAAGCTTTTACAAAAATCTAAAAATCTAAGATTGAATCTTGATGAAATTGCAAAGAAGGCATATGAAACCTATAAAATAGCAGAAATATACCATGGAAGAACAGGTATTGAAAATGCTGCATTTTTAGTAAGGAAAATGCGAGGGATATCAATAAAAACAAGGAATGTAATGGGTATAAAAATTCCTGAACTTGGGAAGAAGTCAATAGAAGGTTTATTAGATCCAAAATATAGGTTAATTATTTTCTCTGCAAAAATTGATCAAACAATCAAAGATTTTGAAAAGTTCCATGAAACAATTCTTGAGATAGCTGAGGTTGAAAATTCTATGAAAAGATTATTAGCTGAAATTGAAAAAACAAATAGAAGATCAAATGCAATAGAAAATGTTTTGATTCCTGAGCTCGAAAGACAAGCAAATTATTTAAAGATGAAATTTGATGAAATGGAAAGAGACACATTTGTTACTTTAAAAAAGATAAAAAAGAATTTGGAGAAGAGGGAAAATGTGGAAAATGTGGCTTATTAAAAATATTACGTTAATAAATATATTAATATTTACAATAATGTTGTTAATAATCATTATAATGGTGATATGAATGGAAAATATAAATGAAGGTCTTAAAAAAATTAAAGAACTTGAAGAGCAAGTTACAATAATGGTAGAAAATGAAGAAAAAAAATCAACAGAAATTATTGAAAATGCTAAAAAAAGGGCGGAGGAAATCATAGAGACAGCTAAAAAAGAACTTGAAAATATTCAAAAAGAAATGCAAAATGAATTTAATTTAGAAATTAATAAAATAATTGAATCAATAGAAAATGATTGGAATAAAAAGATAGAAAAATTAAAAGAGTATAAAATAGATGAGCAAGAATTGATTAAAATAGTTAATAAATTGTTGGAAGGATGAAAATGGTATTAAAACCAGTTAAAATGGAAAAAGTTTACATAATTTCATTAACCGATTACAAGGAAGCAATAATAGATTACCTTCATGAAAAAGGAGTAATGCAAATTGAAAATGTGGAAAAGGAAATAACAAAATACTTAAAGATAATTCCTCAAAGCGAAGTAAAAGAGATTTCAGAACAATATATAAGATTCAAAGGTCTTGAAAAATATCTTTTTCCAAGAAAAGTTATAAATAAATATAAATTTGCAGATAATAACGATCTATTTTCAAAAATAGAAGAAATAAAAATTGATCCTGAAATAAATGAAATTAGAAATAAACTTGAAGAAATAAAGGCAAGAAAAAAATTATTGGAAAATGATATGGAAAGTTTGGAAATATTGAGAGTTTTAGGAATTAATGCAAATTATTTAAATTCTAAAAATATTTTTTTCATTATTGGAAAAATGGAAATAGAAGATAAAAATAATTTAATAAAAGAACTTTCAAAATATGATTTTATTTATAAAATTGCTGGGGATCATTATTTAAATTTTTTTGTTTCAGGCCCAAAAAATTTTGAAGAAAAGGCAATTGAATTATTAAATAAATTCCATGCATCAATTTTTCAGTTAAAAAGATATGATGGAACAACAGAAGAATTATTAAACAAAATTAAAGATGAATTAAAATCTCTTGAAGAAATGGAAAATAAATTAAAGAATCAACTTGAAAAAATTTCGGATGAATATTATGGACTTGTTTGTGCAATATCTGAGGAATTGGAAATTATTATGAGGAAAAATGAAGTAAAGAATAAATTGGCTTCAAGCCAAAACGTTTTTGCCATATCTGGGTGGATACCTGAAAGAGAATTTGAAAAAATATCAAATGATCTGATAAAATTAACAAACAATAGAGTTATTTTTGAAAAAATAAAAACAGAAGAAGAACCCCCCACTTTACTTGAAAATCCAAAAAGAATAAAATTTTTCGAATTTTTCATAAAATTCTATTCATTGCCTAATTCTCTTGAATTTGATCCAACATTAATATTTTCGATTATTTTTCCTATTTTTTTCGGCTTTATGCTTGGTGATGTGGGTTACGCGATAATCATACTTCTTTTTTCTATCTGGTTACTTAAAAGAGTAACTAAGCCTCCCAAAAAAAGTTTATTACCCAAAATAATCAGAAATTTTGCAAAAACAATGATGTCAAATTACAGTTGGGCTATGCTTGCTAGAGCAATGATATTTGGATCATTTTGGGGAATAGTATTTGGTGCAATTTTTAATGAATATTTTGGTATACAACTTCCTTATAAAGCTTTACTGGACCCCATAGAAGGGGTTTCAAAGCTATTATTGATAACAGCATGGATTGGAGTAATCTATGTCACTTATGGTTTAATATTAGGCGTTATAAATAAATATTCACTCTATAAATATTATGGAAAAAGAGATAAAAAATATTTTAAGGAAATGGTAGGAAGAATTGGATGGGTATTTATTACATGGGGCTTTACAATCTTTGGTTTGTGGATTTTAAAATGGTATCCCATTTATTCATTAGGAAATATTTTAGGTATTTATACAGGAATACCATTAATAGGTATAGGTACATTTTTAATTCTTTTTGGTGAGGGTATTTTTTCAGTTATGGAGATGGCATCAATAATAAGCCATGTTCTTTCTTTTACAAGGATTATGGGTGTTTTGTTAGCTGCTGTAATCCTAGCATCAGTGCTCGATCAAATATTCATACGTGCCTATCATTACGGTGTATTAAGTCATATAATTGTTGCATTTTTAGTTTTAATTATTGGTCATGCTGTAAATATACTTATTGCAATATTTGAACCAGGTATACAAGGGGCTAGGTTACATTATGTGGAATTCTTTTCTAAGTTCTTCCATGGAAATGGGAAACCTTTTACCCCATTTGCGTCAAGGAGAAGATTCACTGAAAAATAGATAGCGAACTACCCCCACGAACCGGGCTTCTCATTTCAAGGGCAATGCTTGCCTTCACAAGAATACATTTTATGTATTTGAGCATGCTACTTGTAGAGGCATATTCCTTTTCGGGCGTCTCGCCTAGGTTACCTAAAAAAAATTTCTATCAAATACCAAACAGCGTGAAGGACATAACATATTCCTCTATTATTTGTTTGAAGAAATCAATAATCTATCCTTGAAGATATGCATTATATATCTTACAACCTCTATGAAGTGGTATTGTAATACATATACAGAATGCAATCTTTTTTCAAGTACCATTATAAATACCTCGCGTGCATTCATCCCCTTGCAAAGACAAGGAAGTTCCAGCACACTGAGTTAAATATTTATACCAAGGATTGAGTGTATAATATTTCCAAGTGTATATGTAGCTAAAGCAGCTGTGATAGTAAGCAGTACGGTTCTCAAAAGAGATTTTATTATTGGAGTATCGGAAAGTAATGAAATTATAATACTTGTTATAGATTGTGCACAAATTACTAGTAGGAAGGCCATAAAAACGGCATCTACTCCTTTGAGAATTAAAAATGGGATTATTGGGAATATTGCACCTATAATATAAAAAACTCCAGTGTCCAATGCTGATCTCAATGGATTTGAGTAATAAGTTTTTTCTTCAACCATTTTTTCTCCTGTTATTTCGGATTTCATATCATTTAGTCTTTTTTTGGAATCATTATAATCTTTCTCAGCTTTTACTGAAAGATATGCCCCAATAGCCATAGATAAACTACCAGAGATCCCAACAACCAACCCACCAATTGCAACATAAAGTGGGATTAAAAGTACTGGAGCTAAACCTGCCACGGATGAAAGCACTTCTACAAGACCATCAGACATTCCATAAACAGCATCTCTAATTCTTTCAGTTCTTTGAGCAACAATTTTTTCATTTTGCTCAAAAAAATCTTCATGAAATATTTCATCCATTATAATTGCTTTTAGAGATTGTTTATATTGTTCAGGAATTCCCCCTTCTTTAAGTAAAGAAATATAAGACCTAATTGCTTTTTTTTCTCCTCTTTCTAAGATTTTTAATGTAAGAGAAAGACCTAATAAATATCTTAAAAATATTGAGATATAAACACTATATTTTGGTGTCTTTTCCTTTTTTCCTTTGATCATTGAATAAAAAAATTTTGCATGTTCTCTTTCCATCAATGATAATCTTTTTAAAGAATGTTTTAACTCTTCATTTTTTTCAATATTCGAAAGTTTTTCGTAGAAAATATGATCTTTCATTTCTCCTAAATAATATTTATATGTGATTTCCTCAAAACTTTTCATAACTATTCACCATCATCTCAAGATAAGATCTTCTTTCAATTTTTTTCAATGAAAGTTTTTCTGCCAAAGAAAATAATTTTAATTTTCCTTCTTCATAATTTCCATGAACTTCCATTTCTATAAAATTTCCCAAATTTTCTACATAATCTAACGATATTTTAACATTATCCAAACCATAATTTTTTCTTACTTTTTTAATATTCATAAAGATTTCAAATCCTAAATATTCTAAAATTTTAAAAATGTTACTATCTACAGTAATTTCTATTTCTTTTCTTGTTTTTGTTTCATTATCAATTCTTTTTCCTTTATATGTAAGGAATAATTTTCCATTAACATCCCTCACTCTCAATGCCTCATCAGTGATTGAAAAATCTCTACAAGGATGTTTAAAATACCAATCATTTTGAAATTCGGTACCTAAAAAGACTGCACCAAGTAAAACTATTTTTTTCTCTAAATCTTCCAAATTTTCAACTTTTGATTTTATTTCAATTTCTAGATCATTTTCCATAACTATTTACTCCCTTTAATTCATTATCTACCTTAAATACACTTTTTTCTAATTTTTTTCCAATGTGTCGGAGAATTAAATAAATTATAATAGAAATAATTATTGCGATAATCCACGTATAGATACTGTTAAGATCCATAAAGAAAAATGTATGAAGTATCATAAGTAAATCAAAAATTAATAAAGAAAAAATAAAAAATGTGAGCATAAAGGATAGGACAAGTAATATTGCAATGCCGATGATAAAATAAAGAACAAAATCCATTGTACTCGCATTAATACCATAAAAGTAATAGTTTAATATTATAAAAAATAAACTGGCTAAAAAAATCCCTAAAAGTATAAATTTTATTGATCTTAAATATGTCAGAGATTCAAATATTACAATTAAAATAATTACAGTAAAAAGAATTAATAAACCTGGACTTGTTTCAAGTATTTGCAATGGACTAGTCATATATATTCACCCCTAGGTAAGAAAATTTTTCTTTTTATCTTTAATAATATTATAAATAAAACTACAGAGAAAACAAAAAGAAATATGGAAATTATAGAAAAAATATATATTGAAACATTTTGAAATTCTGGATAAAAAATAATAAGAAGTGATAAAAAGATTATGTTTAATATTGTAATAGAATAACCTCCTTTTAAAGCCAAATAAAGAAATGGTAAAAATATTAGTGAGGAAAGGAATCCTGTTAGGACGAATTTTTTATCAGGAAAATAAATATTTAAAGTAATTAGTAAGTATATTTCAAACAATATAAATAATAATAAAAAGAGCCATTTAAAATATTTTGAAAAAAATATCATAACAATGGATATAAAAAATAAAAATAACCCAATAGAGATGTTATTATAAATTATATATTGTACAATATAATATAATGATTTAGGTAATTGAAATGGAATAAAAGAAACACTCATAGTTTGAATGTATTATTTTCACATTTAAAAATTTATTCAAAAAATTTAAATTAATGGTTGCATTAATTTTTTTTATGGTAAACATAAATTTAACCAAAAAACAGGAGGATTATATTAATACTATTTATGAACTCCAAGATACTTTTGGTATTGCAAAAATAATTGATTTGGTTAAAATTTTAAAATATTCTCCAGGTGGAATAAATGATGAATTAAAGAGATTAGAAAGGAAGGGGATTATAGAAAGATATAGATATAGTGGATTTAAACTTACAGAAAAAGGTTTAGAAATTGCTAAAATTACGAAAAGAAAGCATAGAATATCGGAATCATTTCTTTATGTTTTTCTTAATGTTCCTTGGGAAAAATGCCATATTCTTTCAAATGAATTAGAACATACAATTGAAGGTGAGCTTGAAAAATATATTTTAAATAAAATTGAAAATCTATCAGTATGCCCCCATGGAAATAGCATAGATTTAAATGAAGGAAAAAACGAAATAAAACTTTTAGATGCCTATGAAAATAATTATTATATTGTGAAAAGAATAAGTTATGAAGAGTTCAATATTTTATTATTATTAAAAAATTATGGAATTATACCTTCTAAAAAAATTTATATAAAATTTAAATATGAAAATGGTTTAATAGTAACAACTGAAAAGGGCGAATTTCCTCTAGAAGGTATACTACCATATGCAGTGAAATTATATGAAAAATAAAAATATTTTAAAAATACTTTCAATACTTGGTCCTGGCTGGATTGTAATGATGGCGGACATTGATGCACCAAGCGTATTTACAGCCTTAGTTACAGGATCCTTGTTTGGACTTTCTCTTTTTTGGCTTATAATTGGTTTGATTATTCCTTTATATTTTGTTCAGGAAGCTTCTGCAAGATTATCACTTGTTACAGGTAAAGGTTTTGGAAAGTTGATTAAGGAGAATTATGGTAAATTTTCATCATTTATATCCATAGCAGTAATGGTAATCATAAATTCAATTGGATTTGTAGGAGAATTTGCAGGTGTAGCTGCTGGTGGCCTTATATTTAATGTTCCTATATGGTTTTCTGTACTTCTTGTTCTAATATTTCATACCTATATTATTTTTAGTGGAAATTATAAAAAAGTAGAAAATATTCTTATTTACATATCCTCTATTCTTTTGATATTTTTAATAGGTGCAATACTATCTAGACCTTCAATTGAAACCATAAAAACCATTGTTTCAACGCCAGAATTTCAAAATATAACTTTTCTCACAATTATTTTAGGAAACATAGGTGCGGTAATAATGCCCTGGATGATTTTTTATCAGGGTAATGCATTAGTGGACTCAGGAAGAACTATAGAATCATTAAAAATTGAAAGAAAGGAAACCTTGATTGGATCTATATTTAGTGAAATCCTTGTTTTGGCAATAATGGTAATATCTGCATCATTTTTCTATGAAAAACTAAATGATAATTTAAATATAATGTTATTATCTTCAATATTTTCACCTTATTTAGGAACAATTTCCCCCTATATTTTTGCAATTGGAATAATTGGTGCAGGTCTTCTTGCTGGTATAGTAATCTCATTGTCTTCAGCATGGTCAATAGGTGATTATTTTAACATTCCAAATAGTTTAAATTGCAATATTACAAAGGCTAGGACTTTTTATATATTTTACATCGTAGAGATTGTACCAGCTGCATTTATAACATTACTTTTTCCAGATCTTATAAATTTAATGATTGAGGCAATGGTACTAAATACAGTTCTTTTACCAATAATATTGTTTTTTTTAATAAGGCTAACATCAAATGAAAGATTGATGGGTAAATTTAAAAATGAAAAATATAGAGAATTTATTTTATGGTTAACATTAATTCTTATTGTTTTTTCTATATTATTTACAATTTATATTTATTTTATCTAGAATATATTTTAAATTTTTAAAATTTTTAACAATAAATAATAATATAAAAAATTGAAAATTTTTTAGATTATTCATTTTTATTAATACAAAAATTTATATTTGAAAAAAATAAAATAAAGAATTGATATTCATGAGAAATATGAAAATTTATGAAAAAATGATAAGAAAAATTAAAACAAAATATTTCAATTGGAAAATAAAATTTAAAGAAACTTTATTTATAAGGAATTATCAAAAAATAAAATTAATTTTTTCAAAATCAAATTTTATTAGAAGCATAAATAAAATAAATGTTAATATATATGGTTACAATCCAATAGGGAGATAATTCATGGATTTATTATTTTTACAAATAGGAATTCTTTTCTTTCTTGCTCTTGTAGGAGGATTAATCTCTATTAAGATTAGGCAGTCAACGATGGTGGGATATTTATTAATAGGTTTAATCCTCAGCCCCTCAATATCATTTACAATTTTTGGTTTTCATTACAATGGTTTTATGGTAAATAATTATGTAATTTCAACATTTTCACAACTAGGCCTTGTTATGATATTATTTTTTATTGGTCTTAATGTAGATCCTCAAAGATTTAGAAAAAAAGGTGAGGTATCAATCATCCTTGCCATATTTGACTTATCTATTCTTTTTATTTTTGGCTATTTGATAGGTATTGCATTTAAATGGGATATTTTTGATTCAATATTTCTCGGCTTTATTGTATCAGCAAGCAGTGTTGTTGTTTCCGCCAAATCTATGGACGATCTTAGAAAACTTTCTACTGACGCTTCTGATGCCTTAATTTCTATGTTAGTAATTGAGGACATATTATCTATTGTTCTTATTACTATTTTTTTGGGAACATTAGTAACTAAAGAATTTTGGCCTAAACTAATAAATGTGGAATTTTTGGGTATTTCAGCATTTTTAGCATTTATTATATTTCTTTCAATGATATTTTTACCTACAATAAAAAGAAAGTTCTTTTCTAGGAAAAATGAGGAAGTTTTTATATTATTTATACTTTCAATCACATTCTTAATAAGTTCTTTGCTTGATATATTTAATATAAGTCCAGCTATTGGAGCGTTCTTCGGTGGGATGTTATTTTCACAAAGTGACATTGTAAAGGATATAGAACCCAAACTCATATCCTTTAAATATGCATTTGGTGCGATATTCTTTGTTACATATGGAATTGGGGTTAATTTTTCAGTATTTTTAAATTATGCACTTTTGATTTTAATATTAGTAATAATTATAATTCTAGGTGAACTTTTAATTATAGGATCAATTACATATCTTTTGGGTTTTTCATCAAAAGAATCACTTTTCATAGGTTCAGGTTTAATACCTAGGAGTGAAGACTCTTTAATTTTTGCTAATTTAGCAAACAGTGTTTCCTCCGTATCGAAAAATCTCCTCCCTCTTTCAAGCACACTTTTTAGTCTTACAGGGGCTATTGTTATTATAACAAGTATTATTACTCCATTATTTTTAAGATTATCTTCAAGAATGTCACGCCTATTTTTAAAAATAATTCCAAAGAGTATTATAATTTCATCTTCATTAATTTCTAAAACAATGAGAGCAATATTTTTTACAAAAAATGTACCGATAATAAGAAAAAATCCAATTTTGGGTGTATTTTCAATTGTACTTCCCTTTATTCTTATATTGAATTTTTTTATTTTGAATATTTTTTATCTTATTTTTTCATTATTATTTTTGATAATTTATTTTTATTTTATAAATAAATATATATATGGAATAGTTAAAACAATTTCATTTGCGTTTACAAATACAAATAGTAAAAAAATAAGTTATCATGTCAATTTCCTTATATTTTCTTTCTTTATTATGGTATATGTTGAATCAATAATTTCCAAGTTTAACATTTTTTGGGTATTGTTTCCTCTATTAATTTTTGTTGTTTTGGTGATAGGTGAATTTATATTTTTCTCCAGAAAAAGAATTGAAAACAATTTTATAATAAAACAATTTTAACCATCTGTGATCGACAGTTATATTAAGGATAAATTAAAAGAGGCAGGTATAGAAAATTTAACAGAGGATCAAATTAATGTTTATGATACAGTTTATTCTGGAAAAAATTTACTTTTAATTGCACCAACAGGAAGTGGTAAGACAGAAGCAGCAATAATTCCACTTTTAGCCAGGATACATGATTTAAAACCTTCAAAAATACACTCAATATATATAACACCACTTAGAGCTCTGAATAGAGATCTTTTTGAAAGAATTTTAAAATATGCATCTTTGCTTGATGTTAAAATAAACATTAGACATGGGGATTCAACAGATTATGAAAGAAAAATGATGGTGGAAAATGCCCCAGATCTTTTAATTACTACTCCTGAAACACTTCAAATTCTTTTTTCTGGAAAAAGATTGAAAGAACAAATAAAAAATATTAAAACAATAATAATTGATGAAGTTCATGAATTAATTCAAGATGAAAGAGGTTGGCAACTATCACTTGCTATTGAAAGATTAAAAAATTTATCCGGAAATATTCAAATTATTGGCCTTTCAGCTACTGTAGGTAACCATGAAGAAATTTCAAAGTTTCTTTCTTATGATAAAAATATTGAAATATTTAGAAGTTCCATTGTGAAAGAGTTTGACATAAGTGTTGAATCACATTCAAGAATTTATGAAAATGAAAGTGAAATAATGATGTGTGATCAAAACTATGGATCTGCAATTATGCATACTTTAGAAACAATTAATAATAAAAATTCATCTTTAATTTTTGTTAATACGAGGTTTACTGCTGAAGATATTGCGATGAGATTAAAAAGATTAAACAAGGATATAGATATTGGTGTGCATCATGGCTCACTTTCAAAGGATGTTAGAGTCCAAAATGAAAGGTTATTGAAAGATGGTAAATTAAAAGCTTTAATATGTACATCATCTTTGGAACTTGGCATAGATGTGGGAAAGACAGAATTTATTGTACAATTTAATTCACCGAGACAGGTTTATAGATTAATTCAAAGGTTGGGTAGATCTGGTCATAGATTGGGCCATGTTTCAAAAGGTGCAATAATTTCCGGGGAAGTAATAGAACTTGAGGAAGCAATTTCAATAGTAGATTTGCTGAAAAAAGGATGGATTGAAAGCATAAATATAAGAAAAAGGCCATATGTTGTACTAGCAAACCAAATTTCATCTTGGGTTTATTCAGAAGGGACAATAGAAATAAGCAATTTGTACAGTACTATAATACGATCTTATCCTTTTAGGGAAATTGAATTTACAGAACTTTTAGATTTTATAAAATTCCTTGAAACAATAAAATTGGTGAAGTTTGATGGAAAATATGTGCATAGAGGATCAAGAGTACTAGAATATTTTTATGATAATTTATCCATGATACCAGATGAAAAAAATTATAGAGTAATTGATATATCTAACAATACATTTATAGGAATTCTGGATGAAACATTTGTTTCTTCTGAGATAGCAATTGGTCAGACATTTGTGATGAAGGGTATTACTTGGAGAGTCATAGATGTAAAAGATGAAAAAATACTTGTTGAATTTGTTGAGGAAATAGGGAATCCCCCCAAATGGATAGGTGAAGATATTCCAGTATCGTTTGAGGTAGCAATGAATGTTGGTCAATTAAGGAAAGATGGAAAAATCCCCAACTATACAAATGAGGCATGTGCATTAAAGATTAAAGATTGGTGGTCCAAAGATCATGCTATGCCAGATAAAATTAGAATTTCAAGAAATGGTGTGGATACAATAATAGAAGATTGTTTTGGTACCAAGGTAAATGAAACTTTAGCTTTATTAATTTTAGGTAGGATGAAAGAAGATGGCACTGAAGTAAGTATTGGAATTACTCCATATTCAATTATAATTTCTTCCGAGGATTTACCTGTTTCCGAAGCTCAGATAGAAAATGTGCTTTTAAATATAAATGAATTGGAAGAAGATATAGGAAAATATATTCATTATTTCAGATATTTTCCTAGGACATTTAATTATGTGGCTAAGAAATTTGGTGTAATTTCTAAGGATGCGGATTTATCTTCAATAAAAATTGAAAAGATTGTTGAAATGTACAGGAATACATACATATTTAAAGAAACGGTAGAGAAAATAAAATGGGATTATTTAGATATAAAAAATACAAAATATATACTTAATAAAATTAAGAATAATGAAATACACTTGGAGATAGTAAAATTTGATTCTGTTATGGAAAGCTATTTGAATTACATTGAATCAAAATCAGGGAGAACAAAATTAACTGTTAATGTTCTTAATGCAATAAAAAATAGACTAATGAATCAGGAAATGATATTTGTTTGTTTTGATTGTAAAAGTTCATGGACAAAAAAAGTTGAAGAAATGCAGGATACACGATGCATATATTGTGGAAGTGTAAGAGTAACTGTACTAAGAAAATTTGAAAGGGAAAAAGTATCAATTATTAAAAATGGACCAAAAACAAAGGAAGAAAGAGACTTTTATAATAAAGCAGTTAATATTTCCCAATTGATAAGAATTTACAAAAAAGAGGCTTTACTTGCCCTTGCTGGAAGAGGAGTTGGATATGAAACTGCTTTAAGAATATTGAGAACACCACATAGCGAAATAATTGGTCTCATTAAGGATATTGCTGAAGCTGAACTAAATTTTTCAAGAACTAAGAGATTTTGGAGATCATAATCTATATTTTTTACCGTTGCAAATAATATAATTTCTTTTAATTTCATATTCTTTACAATTTTTTTTCAAATATTCTTCTAATAAAATATATTTTAATTCCCAAATTTTTTCTTTCTTTATTTCTTCCAATAATTTTTTATTTTCAGCAGCTCCTGGCAAATTTTCAATGGATTTAATTTTTAAACCAATAAACAATGGAGCAATTAACATTCCTACAATCAATGCCGAAATATGAACTAAGTGTGCCACATTATTTTCATAGGATAAAAATATTGCAATAAATTCTATTAAAGCTGCGAAAAAAACAGCATACTTAACCTTTATTTTAGGTAAAAAAATAAAACCAAGAAACATTGGTATTTCGTCATTAGGATAAAGTCTAAGTAATGCACCCATAACACCAAATATTGAGCCCGATGCACCTAAAAGAATTATGTTTTGGCCGTAGTTTACTAAGGAAAAAATAATTTCAGAAATAATTCCCGTAATAAGATAAATTAGTAAAAATCTTCTTGTTCCAATCCTTGATTCTAATGGAAACCCCACTAAGAGAAGAACTATCATATTTAAAAATATATGGATGAAATTATAATGCGTAAAAATACCTGTTAAAAGGCCATAAGATAATGGTGAAGATGTGTAATAGGAAAAATAGTATATTGAATTTTGAATAATTAATTCAGTTATAAAAAATATTATATTTGCAAGAACAATGAAAAATACTGCTTCTTTATTAATTAAAAAAATTGCAAATAAAAATATTAAAAGAAGTAAGAATGCAATTGTTTCAATCATGCTCCAAATTTCTCCGCTCTATCACTGTAATTAAGGAGTATATTCATAACATCCTTACCTTTTATTCTTAGACTTCCGCGAGATGCGGAAATTTCATCAAATTCCAATATTCCGTCACTTCTAATTCCATGTGTTACTACTATTACTGGAAGAGGATCTCCTGTATGATCTTTCACACTGCATGGTGTAGAATGATCACCAGTTATCATAATGGTTAAATCCTCCAATTTTTCAATAAGTGGTTCTATCGCCTTATCCACCTTTTCTATAATTTCTTTTTTTAATTTTCCATTTCCATCGTGCCCTGCAATATCTGGCGCTTTTATATTTACAAGTATAAAGTCATAATTTTTTAAATTTTCTAAAGCATATTTTATTTTATTATCCATATTTGTGTTTATTGTTCCTGTTGCCCCAGGTACATTTATTACATTCAGTCCAGCAAGTTTGCATAAGCCTGAAAGTAAAGGAACACCCACTATACAGGCACCGGTCATATTATATTTTTTATTAAAATTTTCAAGTTCAGGAACTATTCCTGCACCCCTTATCATCATTATGTTTGCAGGTAGTTGTCCCCTTCTTTCTCTTTCCTTGTTTATGGGATGATTTTTAAGTATCTCATAACTTTTTTCTACAAATTTATTTACAATGATTGCTGTTTTTTCTCCTTCAATTGATTTACCCTTTGATTTTAGCAAAGTTTTCCCCTCTTCATGAGGATCAATATCAGTTACATCAGGGGAGAGTCCCTTACCTCTAAATACTACTGCTGCTCTATGTTCAACACCCTCTTTTACCATTATTTCCACATCATCAATAGTCATATTTAGGGAATTGGCAAGTTCACTAGTTCCAGAATTTATTCTCCCAGCTCTCCTATCAATAACTTTCATATGATTATCAACTGTAGCAAAATTTCCTCTAAATGCTATATCTCCTGGTTTTAATTCCATTCCTAATCCAAGAGCCTCAAAGGGACCTCTTCCTGTATATACTTTAAATGGATCGTATCCTAACAAAGCTAAATGTGCAGTATCACTGCCAGGTCTAATGCCTGGAGAAATTGGGTCTAGCAATCCCACCATACCTTTCGATGTAAGAAAATTTAAATTCTTTTTATTTGCACTTTGAAGAGGTGTTTTTCCATTCAATGATTCAAGGGGTCTGTCACCAACACCGTCAAGAACTAAGAGTATTATTTTTTTCATATTAACAAGTATGCAAAAATTATACTTATAATTATTGCAATAAAATTAACAGTATGTTTTCCTAAAATACCTTTTTTTTCAAGTGTTGCACCTAAAAGGCTATCCAAATTTGAGCCAATAAACCCTAAAAAACAAATATAAATTGTATATTTTACATTAAGTGTAAAGAAATAGAAAATTATAGCTATAGACGATGCTCCAAAAAATGCATAAATTTCACCTATAGATGAGATTGCACCATTCTCTCCTGGCCTTGAAGGTTTTAGGCCTAAAATTGAATATGTTTTTGAAGAAAAGATACCCAATTCTCCAGAAATAGTATCGGAGGTGGCAGAAGCAACAGCTACAGAATATAGGAACAATTTATCAATCTGCGGTATTGGTAAAAAAACAAGTAAAAATGGTACCAGGCCTTTTGATATTACACTTCCAATATGTCTTTTTTTTGTGAGACCATAAATGTCTGCTTTGTATTCTGTTCGATAAATTGTTGCAAGGTATGAAATTAAAACAAATGAAATAAGAAGGATTAAATATGGAAGACCTGCCCAAAAATAAATAAAAATACCAATTACTAAGGCTAACAAAGAGCCAAAAAAGTCGAGAACTTCAATTTTAATTGAAATAAAAAATAAAATAATGATTAAAGCCAATATTATTATGTCCTGTAACATTAGAAACTTAGCTCTTTGAGGTTAGTTTTTTCGTTGTAGACCCTTTTCATTGGAAATGATGATGTTAATATTGTAATTTCTAGTAAAGGATCGACCTTTGCACTAAAAAGATGACCTCCAATTATATTATGATCGGGGCCAGCAAGACCAACATGAATATGTAATCTTGGTTCTTCAGCTGAGATACTTCCATGAAGTGCTACAAGTTCATGATTTTTTTCTACAAATTTTTTTTCATATTCTTTCCCATTAAAATACCCTATTTCAAATTCCTTTAGCATTCCAATACCAGAAATAATTGTACCTCCTCTTATATTGTAAATTTCAATTAATTTTTCCAAAGAGGAAAAGAGATCTTCATTTTTGTCCATTTTTACGAATATAACACTTCCTTCCTTTTTATGAATCATTTTCGTCACCTCATAAATGTATATTTCCTAGGCATTCTAATAGTTTGCCCTGTCCAATAAGGGCACTTTGTACATTTTTTACCTGCAGTTATTTTTTTACCATCTAAAGTCAAATTGAATATATCAATTAATTTATTACCACATACTGGGCATATTTTTAAATTTTTTGAATCTTTACCCAGATCCTTATATTCTATTTCTACCTTTATATTTGCCTTATTTATTGAAATTTTTCGAAGTCTTTCACCACTTAATTTATATTCAAAACCTGATTGATTCAATTCATTTAAAACTAAGGAAAGGAATTTTGTTTGTGAAATTATTATCTTTTTTTCCTTAATTAACTTTTTTATTATGAATACTAAAAGTTTTTCATCAGCTAATTTATAATTCATTAAAATTAAAATATTAATAAAGTATAAATATTCTTTCATAAATTTATTTTCATGTATCTTTTAAAATTCGCTTATGACGGAAAACTTTTTCAGGGTTATGCAAAACAACCAGGCAAATATACTGTGGAAGGTGAAATAGAAAACTGCTTATTAAAAAGTGGTATAAAAGCTAAAATAAAAAGTTCCAGTAGAACAGATAAAGGGGTAAGTGCCATAGGTAATGTTATTGGGATTTATTCAAATGATAACATAAAAAAAATTTTTGGGATTTTAACAAATGCAAAAAATTTATATTTTTATGCATATGCAGAAGTAAATAATGATTTTAACCCAAGACATGCAAAAGAAAGATGGTATAGATATTTTGTTCTTGATGAAAATTATAACGTCGAAAAAATTAAGGAAAAATCAAAATTTTTTATAGGTGAACATAATTTTTCGATGTTTTCAAAAAAGGATAGGAGAAATAGTATTAGAAAAATAAATTCAATTGAAATAAATAAATTGGATAATTTTATAATTTTTGATATTAAAGGTGAAAGTTTCCTATATAATATGGTAAGAAGAATCGTAGGTTTTCTCCTTTATGGAGAAGGAAATCCATTTGAACTAGGAGGTAAATTTAATGTTCCTCCTGAAGGTTTAATTTTAATGGATGTTTCATATAATTTTCAGTTTAATTCATATAAAATCAAAAAAAATATCTCAAAGATATATCAGGAAATTTTTGTTAGACAAATACTTTATTCCACATTATGGAAGATTAAAGAGGGTAGGTGGGGAATCGAACCCCAATAAACGAGATCTGCAGTCTCGCGCATCGCCACTCTGCCACCTACCCAAATAATGTTAATTAATTCATAAATTTAAAATTTCTTTTTCACCAATTTAAGTTCTGAACCACAAAATGGACAAACATCATAAAATTCATCAAAATATCTTTTACACCCTTTGCACCTATAAATCCATTTAAATTCTTTTTTAATGCCATTCTCATTAAGTGAAATAAATTCAAGGCCTAAATGTTTAATAACATTTTGAATTGCATAATCGTCAGTGATTGTAACACAATTCTTATCCAATGCAAGAGCTATAACATCAATATCCACAGGAGAAAGTTTATGTATATCCCCCGTCTCTTTCGCTGCCTGATTTACCTTTTCCACGCTATTTTTTGATGGATTTAAAATTTTTGATCTTTCCAATATATAATATTGTTTTTTGAAATGAATCTCTTTCAAAACACTCTTTGGTACATAAACTTCAATATTAAGAGGTAAACTTTTTCCAGAAATTATGGCTGATGTATCTAATACATATTTTTTCCCCATCTTGGATGCTCACCACTTAAACCCAATTCATCCATAATTCTAAATACTATAAAATCAACAAGATCATCTATTGATTTTGGTTTAAGATAAAAACCTGGGGATGCTGGTAATATTATAACGCCAAGATCTGATAGTTTTTTCATATTTTCAAGATGTATAGAGGATAATGGTGCTTCCCTAGGAACCATTATAATTTTTCTCCTTTCTTTCAAAGCTACTGAAGCCACTCTTGTGATTAATGTATCCGAAATACCATTGGCTATTTTCGCCAATGTATTCATCGAAGCTGGTACTATTACCATAGCATCAAAAACAAAACTTCCCGATGAAATAGGTGCAAAAAGATCATTATCATCAAAAATATATTTTACCTTATTTTTTAATATTACAGGATCAATATTATTTTCAAATTTCATAATTTTTTTTCCATTTTCAGAAATTATTAAATATATTTCTTCATCTAATTTTTCAATTAATTTAATTGAATATATCGTTCCGGATGCTCCTGTAACTCCAACTACTATTTTCAAGATTTATCACTCTTCAAATCCTGAATATATAAACAATATAAATATTGTTTCTTTAACTTTTTATTATAAAATTTAATATTATTAAGGAGGATTTAAAAATTTTCATTTAATTTATTTCTAAATTTTAAATTTTTATTTTAATAACAATTATTCTAGATTGACATAATCGTCAAATTTGAATATTTTAGAATATTATTCAATTAGCAATTAATGCAAACTTTTTATTATTACTGTATTAATTAATTTTTTAAGAAAACATTAAATTGAATGATATTCATTATGTTTCATATGTTGGAAGTAATAATTTCAGGAATAAAATTCAAAAACCCTGTAATTCTTGCGAGTGGAATAATGGATGAACAGGGGGATTCAATGATAAGAGCAGTGAAGGAAGGTGCTGGAGGTGTTGTAACAAAATCGATAGGCATTAATGAAAGAAAAGGTTATGAAAATCCAACAGTGGCAATACTTCAGACAGGATTATTAAATGCTATTGGTCTTTCAAATCCAGGGATTGAAAATTTTAAAGAAGAAATTAAGAGGGTAAAAGATGCAAAGATTCCAATTATAGGGTCAATATTTGGAAAAGTCGAAGAATATCCGATCTTAGCCAAAAAAATGGAAGAATTTGGAGTAGATGGTATTGAATTAAATCTTTCATGCCCACATGTTAAAGGGATGGGATCAGAACTCGGACAAGATCCAAATGCTGTGGAAGAAATAGTAAATGAAGTTAAAAAGGTAACAAAAATTCCTGTTTTTGCAAAATTAACTCCAAATATCACCAATATAGTTGATATTGCAAAGGCTGCATCTAAGGCAGATGCACTTGTTTTAATAAATACTGTAAAGGGTATTGCAATAGATATTTATGCAAAAATGCCAATTCTCTCCAATATATATGGGGGATATTCAGGCCCAGGAATAAAACCAATAGGTCTTAGAGCTGTATATGATGTAAGAAAGGAAATGGAAATTCCTATAATTGGTGTAGGAGGAATTTTGAGCTGGGAGGACGCTGTTGAATATATACTTTCAGGTGCAAATGCAGTTCAGGTAGGTAGTGGTATATATTATAAAGGATTTAATATTTTTAAAGAAATAAATGAAGGGATTGAAAATTATATGAAAAGTGAAGGATATGAAAAAATTGATGATTTTTCAGGATTAGCGGTGAGAAAATGAATTATGAAAGAATAAAAATAGATAAAAAAATAAAGGAAAATGAAAATATTTATACTTTGCTTTTTAAATATGAAAAAGATGTATACCCCGGACAATTTGGTATGATATGGATTCCTGGTATTGATGAAATACCTATGAGTTTTTCCTTTGTTAATGAAATTAAAGGAATCACATTTAAGGTAATAGGGAATGGAACAAAATCACTATCTTTGCTGAACGAAGGTGACTATATTTATATTAGAGGACCTTACGGTTCCCATTATTTTGAGGAGGGTGATGAAGCATTATTTGTGGCGGGTGGAACGGGAATATCCTCCCTTGCACCTTTTATAGAAATATCTAAATTTAAAAGAAAGAGATTAATTTTGGGTGCAAAAAGTATAAAAGAAATTTATTTTGTAAAAAGATTGCAAAATTTTTTGGATGAATTATTAATTTTTACTGAGGATGGGTCAATGGGAAAAAAGGGTATTGTTTCGGATGGATTACCTTTAAAATCCGATATTATTTATGCATGCGGACCTGAAAAAATGGTTAAAAGTATAATGGATTATTCTATTAAGAATAATATAAAATTTCAGGCTAGTTTAGAAAGAATAATGAAATGTGGTATTGGCATATGTGACTCATGTACAATAAATGGCTATAGAGTATGTAGGGATGGTCCTGTTTTTAGTCTTAAAGATCTATTGAATATGTCAGACTTGGGTAAATATACTAGACTCTCTTCAGGTAAAAGAATTGAGTTATAAAAATTTAAGAATTAAAGTGATTAAAAAAATTAAAATAAAATTTTTTTAATAAATAAAATCAATATAATAAAAATAAATCGAAATATTAATGTTTAATAAAATATTACTATAATAAAATGAAAGAGTGGTTACAGATAATAAGGCCAATCAATGGCATAATGTCAAGTATAGTTGTAATTATTGTAGCGTTAGCAGTAAGGAATTATAATTATATACCTATAATAATTGGAATGTTAGTGGCATTTTTAACAAATGCTGGGGGTAATGTTCTCAACGATTATTATGATGCGGATGTGGATCTCATAAACCATCCTGAAAGACCAATTCCATCAGGCAAAATTAAAAAATCTCAAGCATTAATATATGTGGCCTTAATATATTCCGTAAGTTTATTTTTATCAATATTTCTTGGTATAATACCATTTTTTATAAATGTAATAGCCATCATATTTCTTTACTTATATGAATCATATACAAAAAGGATGGGACTAATTGGAAACATTAACATAAGTTTTATACTTCTATTACTTTTCGTATTTTCCGGATCAATTTTTAATAAATATGAATTACCGGCGATCTTAGGTACAACGGCATTTTTTGCTACGTTTGGTAGGGAAATCACTAAGGATGTGGAAGATATGGCTGGTGATTTTAATAGAGTAACGCTACCAAAGAAAATTGGTAAGACCAATTCTTTATTTATTTCGTCGATTTTTTATGTTGTTGCCATATTAATTTCCCCAATACCATATGTTATGGGATACTTTGGTATTTTTTATGTGATTTCTGTGGTCTTTGCTGACATTGCATTTATTATTTCCATTCTTGTTCAATTTAAGGATCCACATAGAGGGGAAATTTATTCAAAATACGCTATGATAATTGCTTTATTATCGTTTATTGTGGGTGGATTAACATGAAGGTCTTAGAGTATATATTAGAAACATTAAAGAAAAGAAAAATGCATTTTACATTGATAGATCCAGCAAAGCAAAGCCCAGAAGAGTCTAAAAAACTTTCAATTGAAGTAGAAAATTTGGGAACTGATGCAATAATGGTAGGAGGATCTACAAATATCACTCCAGAACTTATGGATGAAACACTCAAAGAAATAAAAAGCAATGTAAAAATTCCAGTAATAATATTTCCAAATGGATTACAAAGTATTTCCAAACATGCGGATGCAATATATTTTATGAGTATGCTCAACTCTTCAGATAGAGATTTCATAATAGGTAACCAGGTAAAGGCTGCTCTTTTAATTAAAAAGATAGGTATTGAAACAATTCCAATGGGCTATATAGTTGTTGAACCAGGGATGACTGTGGGTAAAGTAGGTAAAGCAATTTTGATAAAGAGAGATGATATAAAAAATGCTGTTTCATATGCTTTAGCAGCGCAATTTCTTGGAATGAAATTGGTTTATTTGGAAGCTGGATCAGGTGCTCCTAATCATGTACCTCCAGAATTGATAAAGGCAATAAAGAATGAAGTAATAATACCTGTAATTGTTGGTGGTGGCATTAGGGATAAAGAATCGGTGAAGGCACTCATTGAAGCAGGTGCAGATATAATTGTAACAGGTACACTTATTGAAAAATTTAATGATTATAAAATAAGATTAAAAGATATAATTTCCTATATTAGGGGGAGGGAAGGTGGGGAGGACATTAGAGGAGTATATAAATGAAGGTAAAAAATATAGAATATTATTCCCAAATTGGACAAATAAAGAAAAATTAAAACATTTTTCCTTATCATCTATATACTTTTCATTTCTTCTTAATTCCCAAAAAAATATAAAATTAATAATCATTTTTGAAGATTGGTCAATAAATTTCTATTTTTCAGGGGATCCTGATATTGAAACTTTAAACACAATCTATGAAAATATATTTTTTGAGAATGTGGATAAAATTGATGTATCAAAATTCAATGATGTTTTCCAATTCAGGCCTATAAAGAGGAAAGAAAAATTAAAAGTAAAAACAAAGGATGTTGACTTATTGGAATACATTCTTGGATATAGTATTGCTTTACAAAATGCTTCATTCATTCTTGTTATAGAATTTTTTAACAGAATATTAAACCCAGATTTTCTATCAATTAGAATTGTTGTTGCATTTAAAAATGGGTACGTTATTGAAGATCTTTTGAATTTAATAAAGGGCTATATTGAAAATACATATTGGATAAAAAAGAAAAAGGTAAGTGGATTTGCAGGATATATTGATGGAAATAATTCATCACTATTTTTACCCTATCCTGAAGCTACATTAATAAAATATGGTTTAGGCATGAAATCTGAATATCAGAGTAAAATAAAGAATATATATGGAGATATTGTAATAGGTAAATCTCTAAAAAATAATGTTTCCTGTAAATTGCATCTTTTAAAGGAAGAAGGTCAAAGTATGCTTATTATAGGTGAAACAGGTTCTGGAAAAAGTACATTGCTAATTTCTATTTTTCTTAATATAATAAATAGTGGAGTACCAATACTTTTCTTAGATCCAACAGGTGATTCTGTTGAAAGGATTATTGGATCACTTAACCCTAAAATAATGGAAAAAGTTGTTTACATAGATCCTGTGGAATCTTTAGTTTCCATGAATTTGCTTGAAATGCCAAATTACATAAATAAAGATTTAGCCATTTCAAGACTTGCTGAAGATATAATTCAAATGTTAAGAAATGTGACAGAGGCAGAATCTGGAATACAAGGTGGTCTAATAGGAAGTAGAATAGAAGAAATAATGAGAAATTCTATTTATGGTCTTGCTGAGATAAAAGGATCAACACTGACAGATATTTATTCAATAATAACAAATATAGAGATAAGAAAGTATTTTAAAAAAATCTCTTCAAATGATGAATTTATTGAATTTCTCGATAATTTAGACAATTTTACATCAGAGGATATATCAAGTACAAGAAGGACACTATCTTTCATAAAATATAACAAAATTCTCAATAAAATGTTTTGTAGCAGAAATCCGAAATTTTCATTTTATGATTCAATAAGAGAAGGAAAAATAATTCTTGTTAATGGAGAAAGGGGAAAAGTAGGGGATAAAGTTTCGACATTTATACTTTCAACAATTTTAACAATGTTTTGGATTTATATTCAAGGAAGAAAGGATAAGGGATCTACATTTATTTTTTGTGATGAATTTCAAGAATACTACAATTCATCATTTGATGATATGCTAATTTTAGGTAGGAAGGAAAATCTTAATCTATTTATGGTTACCACACATCTTTCAACAGTTTCCCAAAAAATAAAAGAAAATATAATGGCAAATACTAAAAACTATGCACTCTTTAGGCTTTCACCTTCAGATGCAATCGATTTTTCGGAAAAATTTTCAATAGAAAAGGATAAATTAATTTTTATGGGAAAAGGTACAGCATATGTAAAATCAATGGTATTCTCTGATTTTATGAAAATAGAAAAAAATTTTTTATTAGATAAAAAGAATAAGGAAATCCTTATTGAAAAATCAAAAGATTATGTAAGAGATAAAGATTTTAATGTTGAAATAATATTTGATCTTAAATTGTTAGAATATCTACATCTTGAAAAAAATGAGGAAAATTTAAGAAGTATTTATGATCTAACATCAGAATACAAAAATAATGAATATATAAAAGAAATTATTAAAAATAATTATTTGGATATAAAAGAAAAAGTATTTCAGGGAATTGAAGGAAAAGTGATTGATAAACTACTTTCTATGGGAAATATTGTGAGGATTGAAAATAAGGATCCATTAATACTTAGATGCATACCTATGATACCTAACATCTATCAACAAAAATTTAATGTTTATATAAACCCAGAAACAGTTAACGATGGGATATCAATTTTTACTGTGAAAAAAATAAATTGTAATAATTGCTTTACATTGGATGAATTTTTATCCATAGATCCTCATTATAAATTATTAGAAGATATTTCTGGAATATGTCTTAATTATTCTGGCAAATTAATTACTACTCCAAAAAGAATTTCGGATGCTTTAAGGGAATATTCTGAAAAATATAAAAATTATAAAGATCTAGAAAGAGTGGTGAAAAAAACACTCCTAGATTCAGGTTACTGTGAGGAAGGAGAAAGAATCATAATTAATGGTGAAAGAATTAGGACAATAAATATCAATATAGAAAAAATGGAAAAAAGATTCAAGAAATATAATTTTATGCCTTCAAAATCATTGAAAATCGAGTAAGGAATATTGGCCCTTTTTCTTTTTATTTAATTGTGTTATTCTTTGTCTCATCTTTTTTTCTTTTTTAATTCCCGCGTAAAACATAATTTCATCTATAGTATTTTTATAAACCAATATTACCACCCTACCAGGCCTAGCTCTACCGGTTCTTCCTCTCCTTTGTATATTTCTTATTTCTGAACTCACTGGTTCATGGAAAATTACAAGATCAGTTTCAGGTATATCAAGACCCTCTTCTCCTATTTGGGTAGAAATTAAAACATTTATTTCATTTTCCTTAAATTTTTTCAATATTTCCTCTTGTTCTTCCTGTTTCATACCTTTATCCCCTCCTCTGTCACTTTGTCCTAAAAATCTAGAAGGTCTAACATCTCTTAAATTCTTTAACATTTCATAAATGTCTTGATTAACATTTCTATAATTTGTAAAAATTATTATTCTAGATTGTTTATTTTTCTCAAGCTGATCCTTTACTAGTTCTTCAATTTTTTTTAATTTTGGTGAAATTAAATTAATTTTTGAAATTTCCCTAGCCATTATTACAGCCTCTTGAAATCCGCGTAATTTGTTGAGTCTTACATCTGTTCTTTTTGCGTCTTCTATTTTTCCCATCTGTACAAGTTGTTCTAAATATTCATGGCAAGTCTGTATTCCTTGTGTTTCAAGATATTCAAGAGCTATCTCAACTTTTAATGCCATTGCAAGTAATGATAGCCCTTCATAATAAGACTTCATACCCTTTTCTATCATCTCAGAAAATGCTTTTTGCATTTCAAGTATCAACTTTTTAGTTATTTTAGAATTAATCTTTAAGTCAGGGTATTTTTTTAATAAATCTTGGATAAGTGCGTTTAAAAGTTCTTTTAATTTTTCTCTCAATGGTTCAAATTCATCTGGGAAATCTAGCATTATTGGTTCAAGTTTTATTGGATGAACATAAGGTTTAACATCCTCATCAAATTCACTTTTTATTTGAAATTTTTTTATGTTTAAATGTTTCATTATTTCTTCAATTCTTTCTAGTTTAGCCCCAGGAGATGCTGTGAGACCGACAATTAGAGATTCATTACATTCCTGTGTTACAAAAGTATAGGCGTATTTTCCCACAGATCTATGTGCTTCATCCACTATTAAAAGTTTAACATCTTTAGGATTAATAATGCCAGATATTATATCATTTTTAATTACTTGTGGCGTACTTACCAATATGTTATTTTCTTTCCATAAAATACTTCTTTCCTCAGGTTTAATATTTCCAGTAAGTGATGCAATCTTTTCTTCCTTAAGATATTTAATAAGCCTATCTCTATGTTGAAGAACAAGAGGTCTTGTTGGAGCAAGAAAAAGCACTTTTGGTCCTTCTTTTAGTAATATCTCAGCAATTATAATTATAGCAATCTCTGTCTTTCCTACACCAGTTGGTAGTACCACCAACGTATTTTCTCTTCTTGATAATATTTCATTTGAAATCATTAATTGATATTCCCTCTTCTCAAGTGTATTTTTTTTTATGAGAGGGTGCTCTATAAAGGATTTATCATCAACCATATTTATCACCAAAAAATTTCAAGGTATTAAAACTCCTAATAAAATAATTTTTAAAAATATTAATTTTATAATCCAATAAGAATATTTTTAAAAATTTTATATATCTCCTTAAAAACATAATATAATTGAAATTTATGAATATTTTTCTAACATATTCCAATTTAATCTTTTTTTCACTAATATTATTTGAATACCAAAATAAAGTATAAGATGGAAAAATAAAAAATGTTTTTTTAAAAATTTGGCCAAAAAATTTACAATAGTTAATAAGTTCAAAAATTAAAAAAATTAAGAGAAACTGCAAATCAAAAATATAAAAAAGCATTCTGTAATTCTTTTTATCCCTTTCATTTATATTTAATTTATAAAAGTCTATAAACAATGTAAAACTTTTTATAGAAATTAATAAAGTCATTACTTTACCCATCCTAACCTTTCAATTTCTCTATCTTTTTTTGTTTTTTTCTTGTATTCTTTATAATGTTCTTTGCATAGATGTACTCTCTTTAAGTTGCCATTTAATGAAAATATATTTTTAGCCTTTTCTCCAGGTACAGTTTTTACCGCATCATTATTGCATCCTTGAACATCGCATTTTTGATTTTTTTTCATAAAGTTAAATTATGTTACCTTTATTTAAATATTCTTTTCCTTACTTTTTAAATAAATATAAATAAATGATACAATAAGTACAATTATAAAATCAATAAGATAAGGAGTTTTGTTTCCATAATTTTGTGATATCCAACCTAAAAATAATGAAAATATTGATACGCTGGCCCCAAAGGATAATTCATAAATTGCAATGTTCTTACTTATATCTGAATCTTTCTTTTTTGAAATATAAATTAGTGGTATTGATATACCAACTGAGCTTCCAAAACCTATAACTAGGGCCATTATTAGGATTACAAAAAAATTCAATGTAAAGAATGGAAAAATAATGAATAATAAAAGAAGAAATGAAAATTTCATAATTCTTTCCATATTTTTAACATCCCTCAAGTTTATTACCAGAAAAAATCCAATCAATCTTGTGAGTGATGATGCAGTAATTATAATTCCAAGCAATAATATTGAATATCCATTTTTAAATAAAAATCCAGGAAAAATTGAATAAAAAATTGAAAATACTAGGCCAACTCCAAAACTTGGAAAAAAGGAATCTACAAAAATTTTTTTTCCATTATTAAAAGTTTGTTCAATAATTTTATATTGTTTTGGTCTATAAGAAATCAATAATACTAAAGAAAAGAATATAATTAAAAAGGAAAAGATTAAGTTAGAACCATATCCAAAGATTGAAATAAAATAGGAACTAACCAACGGTGCAATAAAATATGCAATACCCCATATTGAACTGTAAATATTTATAAGTTTTGAGTCCCGTGAAAGATTTGAGAAAAATATTTCGGTAGTAATCCACCATATAAACTGACCAACTCCAATTAAAAGGATTAAAAAAAGTAATATTTCCAACGATTTTATAAAATAAAAAAATAGAATTGAAAAATCTGTAATTAAAACGGATATAACTATTAATCTATATACAATTTTAAGATCACTAATTCTAAAAAAAAGAATTGGCAAGAGAATATTTGGAAGCATAAGTAAAAATCCCATTTCACCAAGATAAAATTGATTTGCTCCAAGTAATGTGAGAAATGGAGGTAATTCGAAGCTCAACATACTATAACCAAATGAAAAGAAAAATACGTGTGCTATCAGATATTTTTCTCTCATCAATATCACTCAAAATCAATTTTATCCCTTTTAATCATTCCATTTTCAAAATCTTCAATTAATTTTTTTCTATCTCTTTTTATTTTATCTCCATATCCTCCGCCCCCTGCTGTCCTAATTTCAACGTAATCTCCAATAGAAAGTTGTATGCTGAAATTCTCTTTTTTATAAATTTTATTTCTTCCTTTTTTTATTATTACTTGAGTTGTTTTACCATTTTCACCACCAAAGAGACCATATGGTGAGTGTCTAAATCTATCTGAAAGAAATGTAAAAATAAGATTATCCCTTGCCATGTAAGATCTTATTATACCATTTCCACCCCTAAATTCGCCCATTCCGCAACTATTTTCTCTAAACTCATATTTTAACATAATTATTGGAAAATTTTTCTCTATTTCTTCTATAGGGGTATTCATGGTGTTTGTCATGTTCGCATGGATTCCATCAATACCATCTTTTCCTTTTTTTGCACCTGTACCTACGCCTATAGTTTCATAGAAGGCCCAAGTTTTTTCCGAACTTGTTCCACCAATCATAACATTGTTCATTGACCCACCACTGGAGGCTGGAACAATTTCAGGAATTGATTTACTAAGTGCAAGATATAGTAAATCCGCATTTCTTTGACTAGTTTCAACATTTCCACCTGCAACAGGATAAGGGAACTCAGGATTTAAAATACTTCCCTTTGGAACAAGAATTTCAATTTGGGAGAAAGTTCCATGATTCACTGGTAAATCTTCACCTAAAATCGTTTTAAAGACATAATATACACCGGAAATTGTGACACCTAACACAGCATTGATTGGTTTTTTTACCTGCGGATCCGTCCCATCATAATCTACAATTACCCTTTTATTTTCAATTCTAATCTTTACTTTCAATTTCAAGTCTTTTTTAGAATTCAATTCTATGAAGTCCTCTCCATAAAATTCACCCTTTTTAAAATTCTCCAACTTTCTAAGAAAAATATTTCTAGCATATTCAAAATAATTATTGAATGATTCCAAAAAGTCTTTTTCTCCATACTTTTCTAAGGTTTCTATAACCCTCCTTTCACCAATAAAATTTGCTGCTGCCTGTGCTCTTAAATCACCTTTTCTTTCGTAGGGATTTCTTGAGTTTGAAGAAATGATTTTAATTACATCATCATTAAATTCATTTCTATTCATTAAAAATGTAGGGTTAAGTATTAAACCCTCTTCAAATAGTGATTCAGCATCTATTGAAATGCTTCCTGGAACTTTCCCTCCAATATCAGAATGATGTGCCTTATTTGCAGCATAGGCTATTATTTTATTTTTATAAAATATTGGTCTAATAACAGTAATATCATTTAAATGTGTTCCAGCTATATAAGGATTGTTAACAAGAATCATATCTCCATTTTTAAGCTCAACATTTTCTTTTTCCAAATATTCAAGAGTAGTCTTGAGTCCATAGGGTAAAGATCCTAAGTGAACAGGAATATGTTCAGCCTGTGCAATAAGTCTCCCATCACTATCAAATATGGCAGAAGAATGATCCATTCTTTCCTTTATGTTTGGTGAATATGCGGAATTTCTTAGGGCTATGCCCATTTCTTCACTTGCATAAAACATTGAATTTCTTATCAATAGCCAATTAAAATTTGTCATAATTTTCATCTCCAAATCCTAATGTTTTCAAATTTATCAATTTCCCATTTCCAATTGGGATTTATAATTACCGTGGAATCATAACCTTCAATCAAAGTAGGCCCTAATCCATTCATTCCAGGGTTTAAAGTTTCCCTTTTAAATGTATCACAATCGATGAATTCATCACTAAAATATACTCTTCTTTTACTTTTAATAATATCCCCTTCCTTTTTAATTTTTTCTTTTATTATTGCTTTTGGTATTTTTACAGTTGCTACTACTCTTGCATTAACAATTTCAACAGGATCATTTGAATAATAACCGTAAATTCTTTGATGTTCTTCATTAAATCTTTTATTTATGTCCATTCCATCATAATATTCTATTGTAATTTCATATGATTGACCAAGATATCGAACATCAATAAAACGATCAAATTGTATATCTTTAAAATTTTCTTGAATCAATGAATTTTTTGCTTTCTCTATTAAATTCATGAAAATTTGATTAAGATTTCCTTGTATAACAGATGAAATGAAAACCCTTCGAATGTCCACAGTAAGAAGGCCAAAGGCTGAAAAAAGCCCTGGATTTTTTGGAATTATTATTTCTTTTATTCCCATTTCTTCCGCTAAATCGCAGGAATGAAGCGGACCTGCACCACCAAATGCAAATAATGTAAAATCCCTTGGATCTCTCCCTCTTTCAATAGTTACTATTGAAATTGCTTTAGCCATAGTGTTATTTGCTAAAGCTAAAATTCCTTTTGCGGATCTTATTTCATCAAGATCTAAAGGATATGATATTTTTTTTAATGATTCTTTTGATAAATTAGGAAATATTTTCATTTCCCCACCTAGGATATATTCAGGTATTCTGCCCAATACAATATTTGCATCAGTTACAGTAGGATCTACACCACCCTTTCCGTACCCTGCTGGGCCAGGTATAGAACCTGCACTTTTTGGGCCAACGTGCAAAATTTTTTCATCATCAACCCATGCTATAGTACCACCACCCGCACTCACTTCAGCCAAATCTATAAATGGGTATCTTACAACATAACCACTACCTTTTATTGATCTTCCGCTGTGCGTTTTTCCCGCAGCTTCAAATTCATTTGAAATTTCAATTTTTCCATTTACAATTGTTCCAGCTTTTGCGGTGGTGCCACCCATATCAAAAGTAATTATATTTTCAATACCTAAATACTTTGAGAGATAAAGTGAAGACATAACTCCAGCACCGGGTCCAGATTCTATAATAGAAATGGGCATTTTTGAAGCATAGTTTATAGTATTAAGACCACCATTTGAGCTCATAACATAAATAGGTGCATTAAAGCCCATTAATCTAATTCCCTCTTCAAGTTTTTTTAAATATGTTGTAACAATAGGTGATAAAATTGCATTTACAACAGTAGTACTTGTTCTTTCAAATTCTCTGTACTGTGGATCCACTTCCGAAGAAATAAATGCACTAATATTTAAATCAGAGAAATAATCTTTAACCTTTAATTCATGAAGTGGATTTGTATATGAATTTAATAAAGAAATAGCTAATGTTTCTATTTTTTCAGATTTAATTTTTTTCTTAATTTTTTCAAGATCTTTATAATTTAATTCAATATATACATCCCCATTATGAAGAATTCTTTCCCTGACACCATATCTATATTTTCTAGGAATTAATGGTTTAGGCCTGTTAAAATCCAAATTATAAATTTCGGCTCTTCTTTGTCTGCCTATTTCAACTATGTCTCTAAATCCATATGTTGTTATTAGTGCACCTTTTGGTAAATTTGAACCTGTTAAAAGTGCATTTGTAGCTATGGTGGTAGCATGGTTAATTATTGAAATATCATCTTTATTAATTTTTAAATTTTTTAAGGCATCTATTACAGCCTCTTCAGGGTTTGAAGTAGTTAATATTTTAATTACCTTTATTTCATTCAATGCTGAATCAAAAATAACTATGTCCGTAAATGTGCCACCTATATCAATACCAATTTGATATCTTTCCATTACTTTGAAAATTGAAACAAAAATTTAATTTTTTTCACTTGATTAAACGGTTATATTTTCAAAATAATTAAAATTTTTAATTGATATTAAATGAAAATAAATTAAAAAATAATTAAGTTTACTTGTTAAAAATCGATTCTTTATTTTAACAATTAATATCGCAAAATTTTAGTAATGTAATTATATGGAGTAATAGGGCGCATGGCCTAGCATGGATAGGGCGGCAGCCTCCTAAGCTGTAGGTCGGGGGTTCAAATCCCCCTGCGCCCGTTTTTAATAAGAAACTTTAAATTTTTCATAGATTTAATAATTTTTAATGATTAAAATACTTGAACATACAGCGGATATAGGGTTTGAAATAGAAAGTGATTCACTGGAAAATGCATTTTCCGAAGCTGCATTAGGCTTAATTTCCCTAATGGTTGACATAGATAAAATTGAATGTAAAGAAAATAAAAAAATAGAAATTACATCAATGGATTTAGAATCACTACTTGTAAAATTTCTTTCTGAAATTTTATATTTATTTGATGCTGAGAATTTTATTTTCTCAAAGGTTAAAGTTAATATTCAAGATACTAAATTAATTTCAACACTTTGTGGGGAAAAATACATAAGGAATAAGCATGGAAATAAGTTAAATGTGAAAGCAGTTACATACCATATGTTATATGTAGATCCAAAAGGTAAATTAAGAGTAATATTTGATATTTAAGTGAACTACCGCCCTTACGGACAGGGTCTATCACTTCAGTGGCTATGCTTACTTTCACAGTAATATGCTTTATGTATTCGATCATATTACTTGTAGAGGCATAATCATCTGGGAAAATCTAGCCTAGGTTCCATAAACAAAGCCCTTCTTCCTTTATCTTATTTGCATCACCTATATCTTTATCAAATACCGAATGGCCTGAAGGGCATAACTTATCCTTCTTATTATTTGTTTGATGAAATCAATAATTTATCCTGAAGATATGCATTTTATATTTAACTACCTGTTTGAAATGGTATTTTAATCCGCATACAGAATGCATTCTTTTCGTCAAGTAAAAATATAGATAACTTTGCTCGCTTTAATCCCCTTGCCAAGTCAAGGAGAGTTCCAGTCTGTCGAGCTAAAGTCCAAGTAATTTTTTTGCTTCTTCACTTATTCTTTCAACAGACCATGGTGGATCCCATACAAGATCTATTTTCACATCTTTTATTCCTGGTAGTTGTTTTAATTTATTTTCGGTGTCTGCAATTATCCATGCTGTTAAGGGACAGCCAGGTGTAGTCATTGTCATCTTGATATAGATGTTATCGTTTTCAATTTTTAATTCATAAATTAATCCTAAATTTACAACATCAAGTCCAATTTCCGGATCTATTACAGTTTTTAAAACTTCTATCACATCATTTTCATTTACCATGATTTTTGTTATCATTTTTAAATATTTAATATCTTTGTGAATTTTGAGGAAAATAAAAAATTTATTTAAAAAGAAAAACATATAAACATAAAAAAATAAATTAATGAATGGAAATTGAGATGATTATTAGAATAAATTGAATTTTTATAATTAATTAAATAATAAAATTTTCTATCTAATAGCTATCTGGGATAAATATTATGAAAATATTAATTTAAAAAAATATTCTAAATAAAAAATAATTTTTTTCAAAGTATGTTATAAAAATAAATTTTCATTTCTCAATTACAAAGTTTTTTATGGTAATAAATACCATAAAATTTATATAATGGCATATCTATATCATACATATAGCCGACAAATTTCAGACAGGTGATTAAATGTTCCTCAAAATGCTTGAAATGGAAAATTTCAAAAGTTTTGGAAAAAGAACAATAATTGAATTTAAAAAAGGATTTACTGCTGTTAGTGGTCCAAATGGGGCAGGTAAAAGTAATATTTCAGATGCAATACTTTTCGTTTTGGGTCCTAAAAGTTCAAAAGTATTGCGTGCTCAAAAACTTACAGATTTGATATTTAATGGAGGAAAGGAAAAGAAACCTGCAGATTATTGTAAAGTATCTTTAATATTTGATAACACAGATAGGGAAATACCAATTGATTCAGATGAAGTGAAATTTACAAGAATAGTTAGAAAAGCGGAAAATGATGAAGATTACAATAGTTATTTTTATATAAATGATGAGAAAGCGAAACTTCAAGATTTCACATCTCTACTATCGAAGGCTAAAATATTTGCAGATGGTTACAACATAGTACAACAAGGTGATGTTACTAGGATAGTAGAAATGTCACCATATGAAAGAAGAAGAATATTGGAAGAAATCTCAGGTATTACAAAATATGATGAAGAAATTTTAAATGCGCAGAAAAAAAAGGAAGAAACAGAAGAAAACATTGGGAAAATAGAGGTATTGATAAAAGAAATTGAAGATAGATTAAGTTCATTGGAAAAGGATAGAAATGTTGCAATTAGATATCTAGAGCTAAAGAAGGAGTTAACAGAATCAAAGGCAAAGCTTGAATACAAAAAGATTCAACAACTAAAAAGTGAAATTGAGGGGGATAAAGGAGAAATAGAAAAAATAACTATAGAAATTGAAAATTTAAAGAAAAAAATTTCTGAAATTGAAAATGAAAGAAATATTAAATTAAAAAATCTTGAAGAAATAAATAAAGATATTTTGAGGTCAGGGAATGAAGAACAATTAAAATTAAAGGCAACTATGGATGATCTAAGGCTTGAAATAGGAAGGCAAAAAATGAAAATAGAAGATTTACAAACTAGAATCAATGAAATTGAAGATGAAATGAAATCAATAGAAATACAGAGAAAGTCAATTTTAAGAGAATTGAATGAAAAGATTAAAAAAAGAGATGAGGAAAAAAATAAACTTGAAAGTACAGAAAAAATCATTTTACAAAAAAGAGGGGAATTAAAATCTCTTGAAGAAAAAATATCTAATTTTTCAAAGGAAATGAAGGATTTGCAAGAATTAATGATATCCAGACAAAAGGATTTGGTTAAAGAAAAGGAGATTGTAACTTCTTTGAAGAATGAATTAGATGCAAAAAATGAATCATTAAAAAAAGTATATGAAGAAATAGCAAATCTCGAAGAAGAAATAAAAAGTATTGAATTAAACATTAAAGATGCTGAATGGAGAATATCTGAAATAAGGAAAAATGAAAGTGAAACTAAAAGGAAGTATAAAGATCTTCAAGAATTATATTACAATTTAAAAAACAGAGAAGTAGAATTGAGAGAAGAATTACAAAAACTTGAAGTCAAAATACTATCCCTCACAAGAAATTATGAAAAATCAAAGGCAAGAATTGAAACAAATAAAAATATGGATACAATATATTTCCTTCTTGAGGCAAGGGACAAAGGAATAATAAAAGGTATCAGAGGAACTGTAAGAGAATTAATTAAATATCCTGAAAATCTCTCACTTGCAGTAGAAGTAGCAGGTGGGAATAGGCTTGATTCAATTGTTATTGAGAATGATGAGGTAGCAGAAATATGTATAGATTACTTAAAACAAAATAAAAAAGGGATAGCAACATTTTTACCAATTAACAAAATGTTGCCTGGAAGGCCGAGAGGTAAAGCTTTGCTTGTACTAAAGGATGAAAAAAGTATAGGTTTAGTTATTGAAAAAATTACCTATGATAAGGATATTGAAGGACCACTTTGGTATGTTTTTGGTGATACCGTTATTGTTCAAGATTTAACAAATGCAAGAAGGCTAATGGGCGGGGTTAGATTGGTAACCCTTGACGGTCAATTAATTGAAGCAAGTGGTGCAATAACAGGAGGTCTTGTTGAAAGGAAAGAAAAATCTATAAGTTTTGGAAATTTGGATGAGATTTCGAAAGAATTAAGAAATTCAGTGGAAATGAAGGAAGAAGTTTCTAAAGAATATAATGAACTGATGAAAAAGTTAGATGAAATTGGTAAAATGATACAGGAGATTTCAAATAATAAAGTTGAAGATCCATTGGTTTATGAAAAATTAATAAGAGAAAACAAAGAAAAAATGGAAAAATTAAATGAAAATTTAAAAAAGAAATATGAAGAAAGGAATATATTAAATAGTAGGTTGGAAGAAATAAATGAAAAACTAAAAAAAGAAAATGAAAAAATGGAATTTTTAGAAAAAGACTACAATTCCTTAACTATTAGAATTGCAGAACTAGCTCCTGAAGAGATTCAAGATAAATTAAGATATTTGAAAAATGAACTTGAGAATAAAACAAAGGAATATGAAACATTAAAAATGCTTTTAAGAGATTTAGATTATGAAATTGATACAATGTCAAAAACAATAAAAAATTTAGATAATTCAAATGAAAAATTAAAAAATGAAAAAGAACAAAAAGATATTGAATTGAAAGAATTTAGCAAAAAACTAAGTGAAAATGAAATAAAATTAAAAAAATTTCAGGAAGTAAATTCAACAATTGAAGAAAAAATAAAGAAAAAATTGGAAGAAAAAGATAAAATAAATTCAATGATTATTACATTTGAGGGGCAAATTCAAAAAATTGTTGAGGATATTAATAGAAAGAATGATTTTATAATAACACTGAAAACAAGGTTAAATGAAAATACTAGAGCACTAAATGAGGCAGAAAATGAATTTAAACTATTAGGAATTGAAATAAAAGAACCAATAGAGAGTGTATCTGAACTGAAGAAAAAAATAGAATATTGTGAAACAACAATGCTTTCTTTAGAGCCTGTAAATATGAAAAGTATAGAAGAGTATGATAATGAAAATAAAAGATTAAAAGAATTGAAAGATAACTATCTTAATTTAACTGAAGAAAAGAAAAATTTAATTTCATTAATGAACGAACTTTCAAACAAGAAGAAAGAAGGACTTATCACAGTTTATAATGCAATAAGGGAAAACTTTACAAAGATATATAATGAAATAACAGGTGGCGAGGCAATGATGTATTTAGAAAATGAAGAAGATCCATTTTCAGGAGGACTAATTATTAAGGCAAAGCCAAAAGGTAAAAAAATGATAAGATTAGAGGCTCTTAGTGGTGGTGAAAAGAGTCTTACTGCTCTTACATTCATTCTCGCAATACAACAATACGATCCGTCACCTTTTTACCTTTTTGATGAATCTGATATGTTTCTTGATGTGTGGAATGCTGAAAATATTGGGAGAATCATGAAAGAAAATTCTAAAAATGCACAGTTCATTGTTGTTTCCCTTAGAAAGGCAGTTTTGAAATATGCTGATCATCTTATTGGTGTCACAATAACACAAGATGGTATTTCGAAAGTATTTGAAGAAACTTATTTAGAGGAGGCAAAATCCTATGGACAATGAAATTTTGAAGGAAATTATGGGTTCAAATATAAATGATGAAACTTTGATGTATTATTTAGAGGAAATGAAAAAAAATAAAGAAAATTGTTACATATCCATAGAAGATTCAAAATTAAAAACGATTGCCCTAGCATTTCAATTAGTTATAGAGGAAAATTTTAATCCATTTGATATTGACTTGATAAAATTTACTACCCTTTTTTTAAAAAAGGTAAAGGAAGAAAATTTAATAGACTTTATCACCGCTGGAAAATTAATCCATATGGCTTGGGAAATTTTATATATAAAAAGTGAAAAAGTATTGGAAAAATTTTCACCAATTGAAGAAGATTTTTATGGGGAATGGACACCCTATGAAATTTCTCCATCACATGAATACAATTATGAAATAACTGATACAATAATTCATGGGAATCCTCTTACAGAACCTATAAGACATATTAATAAAAGACAGATTACATTTAATGAACTTTTAGGTGCATTAAAGGAAGCAATTATTGAATCTGAAAAGAAAAAGAAGGAATTGATTGAGAAAAAAGAAATTGAAAACAAATATAGGATAATGGTAGGAGAAAGGATGCATAGGGATACGCTGGAAGAAGATATTAAGGAAATATGGTCAAGAATAGCAGAAATGGAAGATGAATTTATAAAAAGACAAATTGAGGATGGAACAAAAGAAGATTCAATAAAAACAATGATTTCATTACTTTTTTTGGAATCAAGTGGAAAATTAGAAATGTATCAAGAAAAACCCTTTAAAGATATATACATTCATATACTTATTCCTAAAGAACTAAGAAAAATTGAATTTTTACCCATACCAAAAGTAGAGGTAATTTCCAAAAAATCATAAACTTTTTTTGACTTCATTTTCCAAGTCTTCAAATGTTTTTTCAAGTCTTCTTAAAGCCCTTTTTATGGCTGCCTGTGGTTTTCCCTCTTTCACTTTTATATAAATTTTTGGATTATCTAATGAAGGATGTTCAATATTGTATTTACTTTCAATAACCATAGGGTCATTAGCTATCTCTTCAATTAATGGTCTTAATATTGTGTTGTCATAATTCAATACCTCTACCCAAATGAAATCCTTTCCCTTTGAGATTACTTTGAAAGATGTTTCTTCACTCATCAAAACTCTTAAATAAATTTCTTTATTTAAATTTTGGGAAGGTTTAGGAATTTTGAAGAATAATTTAATATAATACCTTAAAATTTAGAATAAGATTAATAGAGGTGAGTTAAGTAATGTCAGAAAAGATATCAAATATAATGACAAAAAACCCTATTGTACTTAAAGCTCCAGCTTCAAGGAATGATGCACTTAAATTAATGATAAAAAATAATATTACTGGATTACCTGTGGTAGATGAAAATAAGAGATATCTAGGAATGATAACTAGAAGAGATATTTTTGAACATCCGAAAGAAGATCAAGTAGCATTGATAATGAGGGAAAATATGCCTGTGTTAACACCTGATTCACCAATTTCAAAGGGTGTAGAAATTTTCTTTACAACTAAAAGAAGGCATATAGCAGTAATTAATGATAAAAAAAATGTTGTCGGAATTGTTACGCCCTATGATTATTTAAAACTCATCTATGAAAAAAAGGTTCAGGATTTGGTTGAAAATTTCATTAAGCAACCTTGTATTCTTGTCCATGAATCCACACCATTAAAAGTTGTTTTCCGCATGATAACATTAACAAAAATAAATGCGTTCCCAGTTGTTGATGACGATGCAAATCTAAAAGGTGTAATTACAGATAGGGATATTTTTGAAAATATAAAGGTGGAAACAAATGAAGAAATGAGCCAACTTGGTATTGGTGAAGATGATGATTCCTGGGCTTGGGAGGGAATGAGAAATATATTAAAAATACTTTATGTTGAAGAAAGACTTGAATTGCCAAAAATACCCGTTTCTAAAGCAATGGTAAAAAATCCTGTGACAATATTAAACAAATCCCCTGTTTACAAAGCAGCAAAATTAATGATAGACAACAATTTTTCCCAATTACCTGTAAGAGATTCATATGATAATTTGATTGCTATGTTGTATGATATTGATTTGCTTGAAATATTTAAGTGATGGAAATGGAATATCAGGATATTATTGAACTTGCTAAAAGAAGGGGAATTTTTTGGCCATCATTTGAAATATATAACGGCTTATCTGGCTTTTACGATTATGGTCCAATCGGTGCTTTGATAAAGGATAACATTGTTAAGATGTGGAAACATATTTTTGTTAATCTGGAAAATATGGCTCCAATAGATTCTCCTAATATTACCGTTGAAGAAGTACTTGATGCTTCAGGCCATACAAAAGTATTTACAGATTACATTACCTATTGTGAAAATTGTGGTGAAGCGTATAGGGCAGATGAATTAATTAAGAAAAAATTACCAGATTATGAATTTACATCTTATGAAGATATGTTAAAAAAAATGGAAGAATTAAATCTTAAATGTGAAAAGTGTAATGGAAAACTTACAAAACCTGAAAAGTTTAATCTTATGTTATCAACAAAAGTAGGTCCTGGAAAAGGAAAAATTGCTTATTTGAGACCTGAAACTGCTCAAGGTATATTTATAAACTTTTTGCCATATTTAAGGTACTTTAGAGAAAAATTACCATTTGGTGTAATACAAGTGGGTAAAGGTTTTAGAAATGAAATCTCTCCAAGACAAAGTTTAATTAGGTTAAGGGAATTCAATATGGCAGAAGCAGAGGTTTTTTTTGATTCTGAAAATTTGAGATGGGAAGGATTTTTTAATGATATGCTCTTAACAAAGGTAAAATTACTCACGAATAAAGGTGAAAATATTGAAATATCTCTTGAAGAAGCTTTAAAAATGGAAATTATTAAGCAACAACCAATTGCATATTTTATAGGTCTTACTTATAGATTTTTGAAAAATATAGGTATAGACACAGATAAAATAAGATTCAGGCAACATCATCCTGAAGAACTTGCACATTATTCTAGGGATTGTTGGGATTGTGAAGTACTTACTTCAAATGGATGGATTGAGGTAACAGGAATTGCGGATAGGAATCAATATGATATAAAGCAACATATGGAATATTCTAAAGTAGATCTTAGATTTATTAAAAACTTAGATGTTCCAATGAAAAAAATTGTTAAAAAGTTTAGTACAAATGATAAAAGATTGAAGGAAATATTTGGGGAAGATTGGAAAAATGTTAAACAATATATAGAGAATCTAACCTATGTTAATGATGATATAATTTACCATGGTGTTAAGATTCCAAAGGATGCAATAAATGTAATTGAGGTAGAGACATTGGAAAAAAGTAAAAAGGATATTGCTTGGGTAATAGAACCTTCCTATGGTATAGATAGGATAATACTTTCTATTCTAGAGCATTCATATTATTTGAGGGAAGATACTGGTTATAAGGTTCTTAGACTCAAACCTCACATTGCTCCATATAATGCTGCCATATTCCCACTTATGCCAAAGGATGGTTTAGATGAAATCGCTAAAAATCTAGAGAAAAGGTTAAGAATGGAAGGTTTTACAGTTTATTATGATGATTCAGGCTCTATAGGTAAAAGGTATGCTAGAGCAGATGAAATTGGAGTTCCATACTGTATAACAGTTGATTATCAAACAATAAAGGATAATACCGTTACATTAAGGGAAAGGGACACAACACAACAGGAAAGAATTAAAATTGAAGATTTATCAAATAAATTAAAGGGGTTGATATTAAGATGCATTACTTCGATATAAATCATATTAAGTATGAGGACATACTTCAAAATCTTCTCATGAATAATATTCCTAAAATAAGGGATAAAATTGTAGCAGTATTATTTTCAGGAGGCATTGATAGCACAATAATTCTTTCGATTGTTAAGGAACACTATGATGTAATAGCATATACTGGTGGATTTTATAATTCAAAGGATATAAAAAATTCAATTGAAATAATAAAAGAGTTAAAGGTGGATCATAAAACAATATTTATAGATAGAGAAAATGTATTAAAAACATTATGGAAATTAATAAATAGATATAGAGATCTATCTATTGTAGAACTCTCATATGAAATTCCATTTTATATAGTACTTTCAAATACAAAAGAAAAAAATATTTTTACCGGTCAGGGAGCAGATGAACTTTTTGGTGGTTATGCAAAATATTTAAACAACCCACATTTAATGGAAAAAGACATAATAGTATTAATAGGAAGAACAATACCAAGGGAAATGGAAATAGCCCGATCATTAGGTAAATCACTCCATACACCATTTATTAGTCCAGAGACGCTTAAGTTTTCTATGGAAATACCATTGGAAGAAAAAATAGGTGATGAAAGAAAAATAGTATTAAGAAAATTAGCAAATAGATTAAATCTTCCATCATCAATTTTAAATAGAAAAAAGGTGGCAATGCAGTACGGAACTGGTGTAATGAATATGTTGAAAAAAATTGCAAAGGATAATGGAATTAGTGTAAAGGATCTAGCTGATAGAGAGTTGGTAAAAAGAATACTTTATAACGAAGCGATTATATAGAAAAAATCATTTTACTAGATATGGTAAAAATTGATGGTAACCATCTTACTACAAAGGATGTTCTTAATGTTTCTCGGTATTTTGAAAGAGTAGAAATTGACGAACAATCCCTAATGCGTGTTATTGAAAATAGGAAAAATCTTGAAAATTTAATAGCAAAGGGAGATAAAATATATGGTGTAAACACTGGATTTGGTGATTTGATCAATATTAACATTGGTATAGAAAAGGCAAGGGAATTACAAAATAACTTAGTTAGATCCCATTCCTCAGGTGTTATGGATTATTTTCAGGATGAAATTGTTAGAGGTGCAATGTTAATTAGAGCTAATACCCTTTTAAAAGGCTTTTCTGGCGTAAGACCTGAAGTAATAAAACTACTTGTTTCTATGATAAATTTAAATATCTTACCTTTGGTTCCAAGTAGAGGTAGTGTTGGTGCTAGTGGGGATCTTGCTCCACTTGCACATGTTGCATTGGCAATGATTGGTGAATGGAAAGTTAAGTATAAAGGTGAAATAAAGGAATCTAAAACAGTTTTTAATGAGTTAAATATTCCCCCTCTTTCATTAATGGAAAAAGAAGGCGTGGCAATAATAAACGGTACTTCCTTTATGGCATCAATTTCATCTTTGGCAGTTGAAGATTCCCTGAATATCCTTGAAAATTCAATAATTTCATCATCAATGTCCATAGAAGCACTTTCTGGAACTGATGATGCTTTCAGAAATGAATTACTCTCTCTCAGGCCTCATGAAGGTCAAATAAAAGTTGGTAAAGGATTAATGCAACTTCTTAATGGGAGTGAAATAATCAAAGAATCAAAGAAAAATAAGATCCAAGATGCTTATTCGATTAGATGTATACCTCAGGTTCTAGGACCTGTTTATGAAACAATAAAGTTTGTAAAAGGGATTGTGGAAAGGGAAATAAATTCAGTAACGGATAACCCTGTTGTTCTAGACAGAGCATATTCAGGAGGGAATTTTCATGGGGAATACATTGCAATGTCAATGGATTTTCTTGGTATTGCCATATCCGAAATTGCAAATATAGCAGAGAGAAGAATTGCAAGAATGGTTGATTCAAAGTTAAGTGGATTACCTCCATTTTTAACAATGAGTCCAGGAATAAGTTCGGGAATGATGATCCCACAATATACTGCAGCTTCCCTTGTTTCAGAAAATAAGGTTCTTAGTCATCCAGCCAGTGTTGATTCAATTCCAACAAGTGCAAATCAAGAAGATCACGTAAGTATGGGAATGATTTCATCTATAAAAGCAAGACAAATAATTGAAAATACCACTTATGTAGTAGCAATAGAATTTCTTGTAGCTTCGCAGGCCCTTGAATTCAAAAAATATTCAATGGGTAAGGGAACAGAAATCGCCTACAAAAAAATTAGAGAACATATTGCTCCATTGAAAGAAGATAGGCCATTAAATCCAGATATAGAAAATCTTGTTACTTTAATAAAAAATCATGAGATTGTTAATGCAGTAAAAGAGAAATTAAATTTTGATCTATAAATTTCTCAGCCTTTTTATTATTTCACTATCTTCAAGTTTTGTAACAACAAGAGGAAGGTTCTCCAATTCCGCAAGTTTTATGCTTAATGAATCAACATTTTCAGGTCTTGCAAAAATTACCATTCCTGGTTTTAATGGATGTGCCCTAATTGCTACCATGGGGGATCTTCCAAATTTTACGCCAGTAAAAATAAGCGCTCTTTCATTACTCCATCCATAAATTTTTATATAATCGCTTGAACTAAATTCAAGTATTGCTTTCAAACTATCTATCATTGTATACCCAAGTACAGGCTTTTTCATGTCAGCTTTTTTATTTAAATTTTCACCTTCTAGTACTTCAGTTATTTCTAATCTTGTCACAAGTTTCCAAAATTCTCTAATATCGATAATCGCATCACTTCCATAATTTTTTTGAAAATTTTTTACTACCCCTCCACCTCTTGCCATATCTATGGCGATTAAAGCATTGACAAATTTTTTAATCATTTTTATACCTGGAGATTTTCTTCTACCGGATTCATAATCACTTATAACAGAGGGGGAAACACCCAAAAATTTTCCAAGTTCCTGTTGCTTTATTTTAAATTCCTCCCTCCATTTTTTCATAGTATAACCAGGATTTTCGGAAATAACAATTTCTCCAGCAATCTTTTCTTCAAGATCCATGATTCAAATAAAATGATTAAAAAATAAAAATATTACCAAGGTAAAAGCATAGAAAAATTTAAATTATATTTAATTAATATCATTTATAAAGAGGTGATAGTTTTGCCCAATACTGATGAATCAATTTTAGAACAGGTGGAACAATACTTGAAAAAAATGAAGGTCCAAGCTGATGAAATAAAAAGAAAGGAAAATGAAATAAACAAAAAGGAAAAGGATTTAGCTGATTGGGAGAAAAAACTTGAGGAAATTGATAAAAATTTAAAGGATAGGGAAGAATATCTAAAGAATAAGGAAAAAGAAATAGAAGAGAACTCATTAAAACTTAAATCCCATGAAGATGAATTAAAATCCAAGGCAAAAATTATTGAAGATATGCAGGCAAAATTAAATGAATCATTAAATAATCTAAATTCCTATGAAGAAAAATTGAATTCACATCTATCCACAATTGATAAATATCTTTTACAAATAAAAAATAATGAAGATCTTCTGAAGAATATGTTAAATGATTATTCAAATAGAAAAAGTGAATTAGAAAGTCTCTCCTCAACAATAAAAAATATTATAGAAAGTTTGGGAGGAATGAAAAGTACAGTAGTTTCAGGTGAAAAAGTTGAAATAAAAGAAACACCAGTGTCTTCAATAAATATTGAAGAAAAAGAAATCGAAATTCCGAAAAGGCCAGAAACTGAAGAATTAATACCATGCCCAAATTGTGGAACACTTATTTCAAAGGATGCAATAATGTGTTATGCATGTGGTTATGTCCTTCATCCTGAATTACTTGATCAAGAATCAAAGAAGTGAAAGTGAATCCAACCTTTCCTTTATAAATTTCAGAGCATTAGATAATATTTTTTTGTTATTATAATTTTTAATAATTTCATTCCAATTTTCATCTTTCTTTGAAATTATAATCATTTCCTTTATTGCCCTTGTAAGTTCATCAACTATGGTAATATCTGCAGTTTGTGCGGTTCTTGAAAGTGGATTCAAATCAATCGCTATTATATTTTTTCCCATATCTTTGAGAGCCTTAGCTCTGTCACCATCCTCCAATGGAATAAGTACTGTATCAGCAATATATATACCACCAGAAAATACCAATGAACGTTTATGTTCTATACCAGGTATTTTTGCATCTGGTACTGTTCCATAAATTTTATAGCCATATTTTATAAATTCCTTTTCTATTAGTTTAATTCTTTTTTCTGTCCTGTAAAAAAGGTTAACTTCAATCTTTGCATTCAATAAATGTGCAAGTTTTACAATATCACCAGCACAAAGTGCTGTAACATTTCCATTAACTGAAATTACTGGTGATTTTGAAATTTTCATTAAAGCTACGGCAGCCCTTTCAGCTTCCAAAGCAAAGGCCTGTGTTTTCTCACCCAAAAGATAATCAAACGCTTCTCCCCTTCCATGTGCTATGAGTCCCGCATCTGCCACAATCCCCTTTTTATAAAATTTTATTAGCCTTTCTCTTTTTTTAAGCGATTCATATCTGGGATGTGATTTAGGTATTGTCATTATTCGCACCTAAATTTTCATCAAGACATTTAAGAAAATCTTCAAATTTTTCTTTTGATATATTAGCACCTGCTGCTATATCATGTCCGCCACCATAACCATTAAATTTTTCAGCACAAAATTTAAAATTTTTACCTAAATCAATTCCATTTTCAACAAGTTTTCTTGTGGCCCTTCCTGAAACCCTTAATTCACTATCTTTTTCATGAAATGCTACAGTGACTTTTTTTCTGTCAAGATAATATAGCATAAGTGAACTTGCTACCGCACCCGCCATTGAATCTTCAGAAACAAAAAAGTACTGCAAATTTTTTAAATTCTTTGTGTTTTGAATAGCGTTATAAATTTCATTAATGAGTTTTTTCTTGTATTCCACATATATCTGTATTATTTCCGATTCCCTTGATTTATCCCCGATTAGATATGCTAATGCGAGACCTTGTTTTTCCTGTCTTGCGCAAGCATCAACAATCTCACTAAGAAATGTGTCGTTAAATTTTCCTATATTAAAACTTTCAACTAAGACGCTTTCAATAATTTCTTTTTCTACATTCCTTTTCAATAAATTTAAAGCAATCCAGGAGAGTAGTTTTGTCTTTTTTTCATCATCCAGAGAATCAAAGTTTGAGTTTGAATCAATACCAATTCTCTTTAAAATATTTAAAACATTATCCTGTTTTCCTGAAAAGCCTTCAATAAATGGTTCCGTAGAATAAAGAAGTGCTTCAAAAATATTTTTACCCTGTGTTTTTAATGTACTCTTAACAGGCACATTGTTTTTTAAAATATTTACTAATTCAAGATTTAAACCTGAATAGCCTCCAATATTCTGTTTGTCTCCGATTACACCGGAAAGATATAATGGATAAAGTTCAATATTCTTTTCATTAATATAAATTGAAAAAAGAAAGGCTAATGTAGAGCCACAAGCATCTTTCGATCCTGAATAACCGCAGAAATTTGGATTAATATGAATAATATTTTCAGAATCTTTTTCTGGTGGATGATGATCAAGCACTGCACAATTAGCCTTACCTTCTAAATATGAAATCAGTGATGATCCCATATCTAAAAATAAATAAAAGTCCTTTTTCTCTTCAAGAAAATTTTTTATATTTTCCTTTGAAAGATTTTTTACAAAAGAGATATGAAAATCCTTCCCCTTAAAAGTATTAAAAATTATTGCAGCGGCTGAAACACCATCTACATCATAATGAGCTAAAATTCTAATTCTTTTTGATTCCTCTATATTTTTTTTCAATAATTCAAATTTATTTTTAAAACAATCAGATAAGTTTATCATATTTATTTTGTAAGTAGTTCAGCAGTTTCAATACTGTATTTCCAGTTTTCTGGAAGTCTTCCTATTCTTTTATAATATTTTACTAGTCTGAATATTTTTGATTCTATTAAATGCAAACCTCTCAGGTTTGATAAGTCCTTTGGATTCTTTTTTAGATGATTGTTTAAGTTAACTGCCTTTTTCATCAATGCCAATAAATCCTCAGGAATTTTTGGAGACAGATTATTTTCATTTAATATTTTAAGCATCTTTTTTCCCGTTACAGCCCTAATTCTTGGAACACCATAAAGATCTCTTAATAAAATGCCCGCTTTACTCATTGTATTTCCTTGCCTAATTAATTCTATCAATTTTGCTTCTGCATCCTTTCCTTTATAGAGTGCCCATTCTGGGACACCATTTCGTAAGGGAATCTTAGATCCAGATCTCCCATGTTTGCTTGAATGAATCCTTGACATTTTAATTCACCATCTCTAAATCCTAAATTTTTAACAATATTTAAATCTTTATCTAAATTAACGATTGTTTTATTAATTTATATCATCTATAAACGTATTTAAAAAAATCAAAGATATTAGTTGAGATGATTTACAATAATATTTTATAATAATTGAATATAGAAAATTTTATTAATTAGGTTATGATTTTTTCCAACTATGGAAAATATTTTGGAACAATTTAAAATCTCACTGGAAGAGAATGGTGGAATTTTCCATTTTATTGATAAAAATTCCCTTAATTATGAAATTGAAGAAATAATTGGTACCAATGATTTTATGGTAGCTGGTTTAGAAAATGATTTAAGATTAATGTTAGAAAGATTACCTTCAAAGGGTTATTATTTGGATTATATGATTGATGAAAATAATTTAAAAAATCTCTTAAAAAATATTAAAATAGGAATTACTGGTGTGGATGCTGCTGCAGCAGAATCTGGTTCTATAATAATTGCTGACGAGAATTATTTAAAAAGTTATTCATCCTTTCTACCTGAAATACATATAGCAATTTCCTCAAAGGATGTTATTTTCCCTACCCTATTTGATGCTATTCATCATATATTAAAAACATTAGGAAAAAAACCAAATGTTATACAGATAATTCAAGGGCCAAGTAAAACAGGTGATATTGAAAAAAAGATAGTGAGACCCTCTCACGGACCAAAGGAATTTCATGTTATAGTTTTAAGATAAATTATGTACAATCAAATACATAATAAAATATTGTATGCATTGAAGGATTACGATTTGAGAAAAGGATCAAAAGAAGCAACAAAAGATGAATTAAAAAATAGAATTGAAAGTATAGAAAGACATCCATATGTAAAGGAATGGAAAGTGGAAATTAAAAAAATAAAGGAGAATATGCTAAAAAATATACCAGGAAATTTGGAAATTTTTAAAAAATCTTTCGAAACTAATGTTAAGCATTTGTTTTATGCAAAATCATATGCGGATGTAAAGAAATTTATTGAAGAAATCACAAAAGATTCGAAAATTATAGTAAAAAGCAAAAGTCTTGTTGGAGAGGAGATCGAACTTAGACAATTTTTAGAATCATTAGGAAAAAAAGTATATGAAACAGATCTTGGCGAATTTCTTGTTCAATTGATTAATGGAAAACCTGCTCATATGGTAACACCTGCAGTAAATATGACTGAAAAAAAGGCTAGAGAAGTTTTAGGAAAAGTAATCAATGAAAAAATGAATGATGTTACCTCTATGGTACTGGCAGTAAGAAAATTTATGCGAGAAAAATTTTTTGAAGCTGATGTTGGAATTATAGGAGCAAATGCTCTGTCTTTGGATGGGGATATAATTTTTATTACCAATGAAGGTAATGGAGCGCTTTCATCCATACTGCCAAATAAATTAATAGTAATTACATCAATTGAAAAGATTTATCCTAGTCTTGAGGATGCATTAAAAGCTTGCATTATCCAAACAGTATATGCAGGTTTTAAAAATACTTCCTATATTCATATAATAAATGGAACAGGTCATAAATTTGGGCCTAAAGAAATTTATATAATATTAATGGACAATGGAAGAACGAGAGATGATTTTCTTAAAGAAACATTATTTTGCATAAAATGTGGATCTTGTCAACTATCATGCCCAATATTTTATGAAATTGATGGTGTTTGGGGCTATATTTATACTGCAGCAATAGGTATACCGTGGACTGCTTTAACAGGTAATGTAAAAATGGCTAAAGAATTATCCTATTATTGCCTCCAATGTGGAAGATGCAAGGAAGTTTGTCCAATGGAAATTGATATACCTGAATTAATAATAAAAATAAAAAAAGGATTTTAGAATTGCATTGCCCAGGGCATAAAAACTAAGAATAATACCCCCACTATTATCAAGTAAAATAGGACTATTAGAGTCCAACCCATATTATGCCTGATTACATCACCTTCCTTTCTTAGATATTTTGAAGTAGATACACCCACACTGGCTGTTTGTGGAGCAACAGGTTTACCTATTTCTGCACCCACAGATCCAAGTGACGGTAAAAGGTATGGTGGAAATCCAAGAATTCTCCCAACTGAATACTGTAGATATCCAAACATTGCATTTGATGATGTATTACTTCCAGATAATGCTACACCAATCCATCCAAGTACTGGTGCAAGAATTATAAATATCCATCCTACCCGTGAAAAGGAATACGCAAGAGAACTGGCCATTCCAGAATAATTGAAAGTATTGGCCAATGCCACCATAAACATACCAGTTATTATTGCACCCCACAGTTGGTTAAATGATTTTTTCATAGCTTCCGCAAACTTTTTCTTATCAGGTCTGAAAAATAATAGTATTATTAACCATGATATTAAAATAAATGTACCTCCTGCAAAAGGAGAAAATGAATAGGCAACTGACATTACCTTATGCGAAACTGAAGATATTGCCGTCACAGAAAATTCTTTCAAAATTATTTTTGGAAGAGGGGACCATGGACCTGTTCCTAAAACTACCACTATTATTAGGATAATAAATGGTAAAAATAGCCAAGCTACCTGTTTTGCTGTAAATTTTATTTCACTACTCCTTAGTTCAGTTTCCTCGAGTATTTTTCCTCCAAAACCCCTAATATGTTTAGGTTTCCAAAAATGAACAAATGCTAAAATTATTGCAAAAGATGTAAGTGAACCTACTATATCGGGTAAATATGGACCTACATAATTTGATATTGGAAATTGTCCTAGTATATAACTTAATGATCCAACAATTGCTAAAGGCCATGATTCCTTTAATCCTTCTTTACCCGATACAAGGTATATTAATATCCATGGTGGGAAAAATGCCAGAAGCGCCACAATCCTTCCTACACTTGCAGAAAGATTGTATAATGGTAAACCAGTTACTGCAGCTAGCATCACTATAGGGACTCCGAGAGCACCAAACGAAACTGGGGCATTGTTTGCTAGTGCTGACACTCTAATAGCTTCCAAATCTACTACTCCCAAACTAATCAGTATTGGAACAACATATGCCCAAGGTGCACCAAAACCAACAAGGCCTTCAAGTAATGCTCCAAAAGACCATGCAATAAGTATTGCCTGTATTCTCACATCTCGAGTGGCTGAATGTATTAACCATTCCTTAAATTTATCAAAATGGCCACTCGCAATTAAAGTATTCAGGATTATTATACCCCAAATTACTATCCAGTCTATTAACCAAAAACCGGATGCCAAACCAAAGATATATGCATTGAATAGATTGTTTACAGGCGCACCCCATAGGAGAGCGACAAGAAATGTTACTATTGATGAAATTATTGCTGTAATCCAAGCAGATAACCTTAGACCTGCAAGAAGGCCCAGAACAACAATGATAGGCACCAGTGCTATAAGCATAGTCACTATAAGATTACCAAAAGGATTCAAAACCTGTGTAAACATATATTCACCTTCTTTAAAAAAATGAACAGAATTTGTATATATATATTTTTTGATTTTTTTAATATAAAATTGAATTTTTTACTAAAAATTATATTATTCATTGGAATTTTTTCTTATATTAATAATTAAAAAACAATAAATAATAGTAATTATTTATTAATGATATGGATAAAAGAATTTTGGAAGAGATTAAAAAAGTAGTGGGGGAAGAAAATTTAATTGTTGATGAAGCAAACATTAAGATTTTTGAATATGGAGCAGTTGATTCACATAAAGGAATTCCAGATGCAATAGTCCATATAACTGAAAGAAAACAAGTATCTGAAGTAATGAAAATTGCTTTCAAATATTCAATTCCTGTTGTTACAAGGGGAAGTGGATCAAGTGTTACAGGTGCGGTTGCACCAACTAAGGGAGGCATAATATTGGATCTTCGTGCATTGGATAAAATAAATGTGAATATTGACGATGGTATTGTTGAAGCTGAAGTAGGTGCCACTGTCTTGGATGTGGACAATGAATGCAAAAAATATGGATTTTTCTTTCCACCGGATCCTGCAAGTGCTAGAGTAGCTACAATTGGTGGGGCTTTAGCTGAAAATGCAGGTGGAATGAGGGGTGCTAGATATGGTGTTATGAGGGATTGGGTACTTAAAATCGAGGTAGTATTATCAGATGGTACTATCACGTATTTCGGGGAGAGTACTTATAAAAATAGAGCAGGTTATGATTTGTTGGGTTTAATAATCGGTAGTGAAGGAACCTTGGCAATTATTACAAAAGCTTGGTTGAAAATTATGCCATTACCTGAAAAAATTGTTAGAATAGCAGGCTTTTTTAATACATTAGATGATGCGGGTGAAGCAATTTTTAGAATCAGAAGGGAAGGTATAAATCCTTTAATTTTGGAGTTTTCTGATCTTCAAGGAGTAATGGCAGCAAATAAAGTAAAGGGTTATAATTATCCAGAATTGCCTGGAGGTATGGTTTTGGTTGATGTTGATGGAACAAAGAATGGTACAGAACCAGTAGCTGAAAGAGTAATGAAAATAATGCAAGAAACCAATGCTGCTAATATTATAAGACCAGAAACTCCTGCAGAAATGGAAAGAATAATGGATGTAAGAAGGGTAGCCTTTACCGCACCGGGTCGATTATATCCTGGCTTTATTGATGGGGACATTGCCGTTCCACTTTCAAAAATAAAAGAGGCATTAATTGGTATAGACAATATTAGGAAAAAATATAACATTTTTATTGCTACAGTTGGACATGCTGGGGATGGAAATCTTCATCCTAATATAGGTGCCGATCCAAAAAATAAGGATGAATGGGAAAGGGCGGAAAAGGCTGCTTATGAAATAAATCTTCTTGCAATAGAACTTGGTGGAACTGTTTCAGCTGAGCATGGCATAGGAAAACTTAAGGAAGAGGTACTTTTAAAACAGTTTGAAGTAAGAAATCAAATACCGATGTTCAATCTTATGAAAGAAATAAAGAAAATTTTTGATCCAAAGAACATATTAAATCCGGATAAATATGCGCTGGGGTGAAAAAAATGATTAATAAACCGGAGGACATATTAGCTATAGCCAAATTTGTAAAAGAAACACAATTAAAATATGGTAATCCTGCAGGCCTAAACCCCAAAGAGCTTTCCTCATGGAGTATAGGATTGAATTTAAAAAATAGATCAGAAACAATATTTTATGCAGGAATGTATCCATATATGGGTTATGCAGAAACTGCTCTTATGCTTGAATATGTTATGAAAAAGAATAATCTTGAATTCTCAACATTATTAAATTGGTTGGAAAAAGCGAAATATTTAGGTTATGAAAAAAATATGATTGATCTTATAAGGATCATAAAATCTCCAGTGGCACGCTTAGGTAGTATTGCAGGCATTACCTCAGATATATTAAAACAATTAAGAGAAATTGCATCAGGTGTTGATGAAAGGGTTTCAATTTATAAAGAGATCCTTAAAAGTGGTGTAAATATTTTAAAAAAGAATGTTGATGATTTTGCATATTTAGGTGGAGAAGAACCAGATTCTGGGGTGGTCCTTCATACATTTGGTTACCTTAATGAATTTTCTGAACACGCTAAAATGGTAAATGAAAAATTCAAGTCCTTTGGAGTTAAAAGGATAATTACCATGGATCCTATTTCCGGAATAGTATTTAAATCGTTCTATCCCACATTCGTAAAGGATTTTAACATTGAGGTAAAACATATTGTTGAAATAATAAAACCAAATCAAAAGAATATAAATATGGGAAGTGTAGTTTATCATGATCCTTGCTTTTTAGCAAGGCATTGGAAATTAACTGAAGAGCCAAGGATACTCATGAAGAGTGCAGGTTATATTGTTATTGATCCACCAAATAATAGAGAAAAAACGAGATGTGATGGAGGTGCAACAGAATATCAAGATCCTGTTGGTTCAGTAAATCAATCCCAAATAAGATTAAGAGAATTACTTTCAACCGGTGAAAAAAATGTAGTTACTTCCTGTCCAGCATGTATTATGTTATTTAGGGTAGGTAACTATTTTATGAAGAGCGATGCTGAGATCAAAGATATAGTGGAAATATTGAATGGCGGTGGTTGAACATGGATGTAACTGAGATATTAATGAATGAAAGTCAAAAATGTATAAGATGTGGTTTTTGCGTTTATGTTTGTCCAAGTTGGAATGCTCATGGAAAGATAGAATATTATTCACCAAGGGCAAGAGTAACTCTAATTAGATCTTTTTTCAATGAAGGTGTAAATTTAAATGACGCTCTTGATTCTCTTTATACTTGTAACACCTGTATGAGATGTTTGGCTGAATGCCCAACTGGTATTAATGTAGCAGATCTTATCATATATGCTAGGCATTATGCGTTGCAAAAAATCAATAAATAATAAATATTATTTCTTCTTTATCTTTGTTTATGAAATATGAATTTGAAGAAGAATACAAACCATTTCCATTCCCCTATTATAAAAAGAGATATGAAAGGGATAGATCATTTAGGCAAGAACATATAAGCGTTGAATTATATCCAAACTTTGAGAAAAAAGAATTTTATGCTATTGAGGAAATAAAATTGAAAGCAATTTTTGAAAATTTGGATTTAATACAACTTGATGCGTATGAAATGAATATTCAGGAAATCTTTGTTGATGAAAAAAATTGTAATTTTATTTACGATGGTAAAACAATAGTGATTAAACTTGATAAAACCATAAATAAAGGTGATGAAGTAAAAATAAAAATAAAATATTCTACAAAACCAAGGAGGGGAATATTTTTTATAGGCCCAGATGAATATTATCCTGAGAAACCTGTACAACTATGGTCACAAGGAGAGGATGAAGATACAAGATATTGGTTACCTTGTTATGATTATCCTAATGAAAGAACAACAACTGAAATTAAAATTGTATTGCCGGAAGGATTCAATTCTATATCAAATGGTATCTTGATAAAGGATGAAAAAATTGATGGAAATAGAATAATGCATTGGAAGGAAGATTTTCCCCATCCAATTTATTTAATTTCTATTGTTGCGGGAAAATTTTACATTTATGAAGATGAAATAGATGGTGTTAAGGTTCAATATGCAGTACCTGAAGGAAAAGAAAATTTGATTCCTAGAAGTTTTGTAAATACTCCAGATATGATAAGGTATTTTAATAGACTTTTGAATTATCCTTACCCATATAAAAAATATTCACAGACCGTTGTAAATGATTTCATATTTGGAGGTATGGAAAATTTAAATTCCACCACATTAACAGAATTTACTCTCCATGATGATAAAATACATAATGATTATATGAGTGAAGGCCTGGTCTCACATGAATTAGCCCATCAATGGTTTGGTGATTTAATTACATGTAGAGATTGGTCCCATGCATGGTTGAATGAGGGATTTGCCACATATATGAACGCTGTTTATTTTGAGCATTTTCTAGGTCACGATGATTTTCTATATCAACTTTATTTAGATGAACTGAACTATAAAAATGAATTTTCTACTGAATATGCTAGACCAATAGTTACAAATGTTTATGAATATCCAGGTGAACTTTTCGATCGACATCTTTATGAGAAAGCATCGAGGGTATTGCATATGCTTAGGGATGAGCTAGGCGAAAATACATTTTGGTCATTTATAAATAAGTATCTTATTACATATGCTGGAAGGAGTATTGATACATATGATTTTATTAATTTGTTAAAGGAATATACTGGTAAATCTATGGACTTCTTTTTCGATCAATGGATTTTTCATGCAGGTCATCCAATTTTAGAAGCATCATACAAATACGATTATTCAAAAGGTATTCTAAAATTAAGGATTGAACAAAAGCAGGAGGGTAAAGAAATTCCTGATGTTTTTAATTTTAAAATGAAGATAGCATTCTATGTTAAGGGTAGAAGGGAGTTAAAGGAAATAAGGGTAAATGAAAGAATCCAGGAATTTGATTTCAACATTGAATATCCTGAAGGAATTTCATTGGATCCTGAGAATACAATTTTAAAGGATTTAAAATTTGAAAGACCAGAATCTATGCTTATAACACAAATTAGGCAAGGAACACCTATGGAAGCAATTGAAGCCATAATTGCACTTGGTAAAAAAGGTGGATTAAATGCAATTTCAATATTAAAAGAAATCTCACTTAGTGATAAATTCTGGGCTGTAAGAAAAGAGGCAATAATATCTCTTGGAAAAATGAAGACAGAACAATCACTAAATGCTCTATTAGAAATTAAAAAAGAGATTTTAAGAAATAGAATAGTTGATTCTAGAATAAGAAGTGCATTATCGGATGCATTTGGTAATTATACTGGTAATTCAAAGGCTTTAGAGGCGTTGGAAGAAATTATTTCAAATGAGAAAAAATATTACCCAATTTCGAAGGCCTTTGAAAGCGTAGGCAAATTAAAACACGAAAAAAGTAATGAAATATTATATAAAGGTCTATCAATCGAATCTTGGAATGAGATAATAAGACAAGGTGTGATTAAAGGATATGGTGAACTGGGGGATTTCAAATCATTCGGAATTCTTCTGGAAAATTCAAAATTAGGGAAACATGTTCTTCTCAGAGCAGCTTCAGTTCTAGCAATTGGAAAAATTGGTGAAGGAAAAAAGGAAGTTTTACCTTGGCTATATATATATTTAAGGGATCCATACTTACAAGTTAGAAGAGCTGCTGTTCAAGCAATTTATAATGTTGGGCTTCCAGATGCAATAGGAGAATTAGAAAATGTATTTAATCAAGAATTGGACGCACATATAAAAAGAGCAATTAGAAAAACAATTAATGATATTACAAAGGGACTTAAGGAAAAAGATGAAATTAAAAATCTTAGAAATGAATTAGATGAAATAAGAAAAAAATTAATGGAACTTTATGATAAAGTGGGTAAATGATAGATGAGATAAAAAGAATCAGATCAAGAGTTATCAGAGAAGATAGACCGAATGAATACGTTGCGGTCTGGAATGAATATGAACCATATAAGGGTAAGACCAGTTCTTTCGTTTTGGTTTTAAGAACAAGAGGATGTTTTTGGTTTTATCATTCTGGATGTTCTATGTGTGGATATTTTTCAGATACAAATCCACAGAATGTGAGTGGAGAAAATATTATGAATCAAGTAAATATGGCAATGAAAAAATATAAAGGTGAAAAAGTTGTAAAAATTTATAATTCTGGGAGTTTTTTTGATGAAAATGAAATTGATGCGGAGACTCAGTTAAAAATTATAGATTCTTTTTCTCAAGCTGAAAGAATTTTGGTTGAAACAAGGCCAGAGTTTATAACAAGAAAAAGTCTCGAAAAATTCAAAGGAAAAGAGAATAAAATAATGATAGCTATAGGCTTGGAAAGTAAAAATGAAAATGTTTTAAAAAATTCAATAAATAAAGGATTAAATCCTTCATTATATTTGGAGAGGGCAAATCTGGCGAAAGAATTGGGATTTCAAATTAAAACATATATATTGTTAAAACCACCGTTTCTTACAGAAAAACAATCAATAGAAGATTCTATAAATTCAATAATATTTTCATCAAATTTATCTGATATAATTTCACTGAATCCTGTTAATGTTCAAAATTTTACGCTTGTTGAAAAACTTTGGATAGAAGGATATTATAGGCCTCCTTGGCTTTGGAGTGTAATTGAAGTACTTAAGAGAACATCACATCTAAAAAAGGTAGTATCATTTCCCACTGCACCTGGCAGTATAAGAGGACCGCACAACTGTAAAGAATGTGATGATTTTGCTATTAGGGCCATAGAAGAATTTTCATTTACTCAAGATCCAAATATTTTGGAGTCAATACCAGACTGTATATGTAAGAAAAAATGGGAAAAAATATTGAAATATGAAAATTTATCCTTTTCAACAATAGGAGATCAATGACCTGCTCCTATTTCATTTGCAATATCATCCAGTTCAAGTTCATGTAATTTTGC
>JAVZSA010000003.1:52788-62997 GCA_038880255.1 Thermoplasmata archaeon | reverse complement strand
TATTAGAATATCTCTGATTGCCCTTGCAATAGTATTATTTGTTGTCACACTTTACTTCCCATAAATTCTTCTATTAAATTTTTTTAAATTTTATAAATATTTAAAAATTTTTTGAATGCAGGCGCCGGGATTTGAACCCGGGTCGAGAGCTTGGAAGGCTCTAGTGCTACCATGCTACACCACGCCTGCCCATATACCTAAACTTTAATCAATTAATAAAATTAACGATTGATGGGGTAATATATACCAAAACCTGCTTCTAAATTTTCTTCAAAATTATCGATTGCTAAAACGCCCCTAATAAAAACTTTTCTTGGAAATATACCCCAAAAATTTTCGAAAGGGGTCCAACCACATTTATAATGAAGATTCTTTGCTGTAATTTTTTTCGAATCTGATAACTTTATTACCACGAAATCTGCGTCATTTCCCACCGCTATTTTCCCCTTTGGTATCCCAAGTAATTTTGCTGGATTTTCCATGGCCACATTTGTCAAAGTTTGTAGTTGTAAAATACCATCCTTATAAGCTTGAAAAAGTAAGGGAAGTGATGTTTCTACACCTGGCAAACCTGATGGTGCGGTTGAAAAGTCAGATTTTTCTTCAATTGTGTGTGGTGAATGATCGGATGCAACAACATCTATAAGGCCATTCCCCAGCATTTTCCTCAATTCATTTGATACATAGGGGGATCTTAATGGTGGATTTACTTTTCCAAACGCACCTAAATCCATTTCATTATTAAGAAAAAGGTGATGTGGTGTCACCTCAACAGTAAAATTAAAAATTTTTGATAGTTCTACAGAATCTGGGGAACTTATATGGGCTATGTGGAATTTTCTTTCTCCTATCTCCCCCAGGTACCTAATAGCTCTCAATTCACAAGTTTCAGGTCTTGATATATCATGCTTTATTAAAGAATTATCATCAATTTTTGAATTTTCAATACATTCCTGAAATTCCGCATGAACGGTAATATGTTTTCTTATATCCTTTACTATCTCAGGAATAAGTAAATAATTTACAGGCTTAATCTCTGTGGTTTCACTCATATAAATTTTGAAAGCCGTTATGTCTTTTTCAATTTCTCTGTTTAATTTTTCATGGAGTAAATAGGCAATACCAAAATCAACATAACTCTTTTTAGAGATACTTTTATATTTAAAATTAAAATTTTCCATACTATTAACAGGTGGTTTTGTGTTTGGCATATCCAAAACAAATGAAACACCACCATGGAGTGCACTTAATGTACCAGATTCAAAATCCTCCTTCCAAACAAATCCAGGTTCTCTCATATGAACATGAATATCTACCATAGAAGGGAAAATTGTTCCTTCTTCAATGGAATAAACCCTTTCTCCAAGGATGTTTTTGGCAATCTTGACTATTTTCCCATTTTCAATACCAATGGAGGCATTAACAATATTTCCATCCAGATATACCTTCCCCTCAATAACTTCCATCAGCTCACCTTAAATTCATTCTTCTTATGACACCATTTGGTTCAATTTCAGTAAAGATCTCTGCCTGGAATTTATAAATGTTAACATCCTTTCTTTTCCAACAACCAGCTGAAAGCCCAGCCTTTAAACAGGTATGATCAAGAAATTCTACCTCATTCATATGATATTCCACGGCTACTTGAGGTAATAATAATCCTGAAAAGCCCCTATATTTAACAATTAAACCGTCCTCACCAATTGAAACATTTTTTGGATAATCCTCCGTACTTAATACCTCTATTTTTTGAGGAACAGTAAGTAATGAGACTTCAAATATTACATTGTTTAATTCATCAAATATCATTGGAGGAAATCTTGGATCCTCTGTGGCAGCATAAATCGCACTCTTTATTATGGCTTCATAAAGTGGCATTATTGGTTCTGGGAAACCAATGCATCCCCTAAGTTCTTTTTCAGGAAATGTATTTATTGTTGTAAATACACCTGATTCAAGGTTAAACTTTTCAGGTATTTGATTAAGTTTTGTTTCCCTCCCCATAAAATAATCACTAACAGCATTCCTGGCCAACTTTACAGCAAATATTCCATCATCATCACTAAACTTAAACACCACGTTTATCACCCCAAACAATTTTATGAAGTTGAGGCAATACTCTCACATTTAATTGATCTTCAAGAACCTTTTCAACCAACCATTTTAAATTTTTATTGCCTTCTGGCTGTAAAATTATCTCGCCCTTTATTTCATTATTTTTTATAAATTCCTTAAAAAATGCATAGTCTTCCTGATTTGCAATAACAAATTTAACAGTATCTTTTGGTCCAAGGATCTCCAAATTGCTTAAATCCATAAATTTTGACATTCCAGATGATGGTGTTTTTATGTCCATATCCACAATGAGATTATCTTCACATGGCAAATTTTCAAGGGTTATTGATCCATTTGTTTCAAGTAAAATTTTATAACCCATATTCAATAATCTGTCTATAAATTTATAGATATCCTCTTGTAATAGTGGCTCTCCTCCTGTTATGCACACCCAATTTGTTTTATATTTTTTTATCTCTGCTAATATTTCATCAATTTTCATTTCTTTTCCTTCTTCCCATGCATATTTTGTGTCACACCATGAGCATCTGAGATTACATCCTGTGAATCTAACAAAGACCATTGGAATACCCATATAAACACCTTCACCCTGAATTGAATAGAATATTTCATTCACCTTCATATACTCACACCCATATGGCATGTCTCTTTCTTAAATCTTCCTCATTTTCATCAAGGACCTGCATCATTTGAGCTATTATGGAATCAAATAAAAGAAGTGATGCATCCTCAAATACTGTACCGAGAGGAGCGAGAGAATTATGTGAAACATTTTTTAGTAATATTTTTTCATTGGCATAGGTGATGAGCTGTGATTTATCATTTGCAGTAATTACTATTATTTTTGCATTTACATTTTTGCATATTTCTGCCACCAATAATGTGGATTTAGTAACACCTGTATTGGATATTAAAACTACAGAATCCTTTTCCGTAACTATTGGAGTAATTGTTTCACCAATGAAATATGCTGTTAAACCAAGTTGAACTAGCCTCATTGCGAAACTTTTCCCAATTATACCACTTCTACCAGCTCCATAAATGAATATTTTATTTGAAGATAGCATAATGTCTATTGCCTTTTTTATTGATTCATCATCCAGATTATTCAAAATATCACCAATCTGTGAAATTATAAATTTATACGCCTCTCTATAAATCATTTTTATCACTTTCCTATCTTTTTTTCAATAATCCTTTCTAAAATTACCCTCATGTATTGTGCATCGTGTTCTAATAGGGGTGATACGGATATTATTGTAGAATCAATTTCTTTTTCTAAAAGAACTTCAGCTAAAGATTCAAATTTCATATCCCCCTTTTTTATTGGTGCTAATCTCATAACATTTTCTGGAGAAAATTCAAGTCCTGCATATTGCATATAAATTGAATTCGAATAAAATTTCTCTACTTTATTTATTAGTTCTTCAAAATCCTTCTGATTTGTAATAACTTTACCTAATCTTGCTGCCACCTTTGGGAAATTAATTACAGGATAAGTATCCTTTACCTTTGTAATTACAGATATTACTTCCTCAAGAGAACCTGCTACCTGCCTTTTCCCTGATGTTTCAATGAAGAAATTCACATTTAAATTGCTTTTTACTACACTTTCTCTTGCTACCTTAATATTTTCAGTTATTGTTTTCATATCCTTATTTGCATTTTTTGGATTATAAATACCCAAATTAAAAACCACACCAATTGCACCAAGTTCATTTGCTATCAGTGAAGACCAATGAATGTAGTTGATACATCTTTCAGTAAACTCATTTCCAGAAGTAAAGTCCATATAATTTGGTGTATGTACTGTAAGTACTAAATCGAGTTCCTTAGCCATTCTACCTAAGTCCCTTAATTCTTCATATGATCTGGCTAAATTCCATTGCAGTATCCTAAGTATATCATTCTCCTCTATTTTTACATCTATCCCCTGAGGCTTATAATCACCATTTTCATCAGGTCTAAATACATCCACGATTATTTTACTCTCATCCTTTAATCCTGGAACAACTTCTCTTGGAAAATAGCCTACCTCATCTAAAGCTTCTTTTTCGGTAACATTTACCTTAAAAAATGGAATTTCAATGGCATTCAACCCCATTTCATAGGTATCTTCAATCGCATCCCTAAGCATCCTTCCCTTTGAGGAAAGAGGTATACCTGAAATTCCAAATCTGTACATTATTAACACCTTTTTAAAAATAATTAAATGCAATTTAATTAATTTTTTTCAAAATTCAAATATTTTTTTTCCATTTTCGAAAATTTCACCATGATCCATATGCAAAATCTCCCTAATGACCATTTTTCTTTCCTCTATATATTCAAGGAATTTTTCCTTTTTCTCGAGATAAAGATTCATTACTCTTTCTGCATTCCAGATAAGCGATATTTGCGTTTTTATTTTAAATGCTAATTCTCTATCTATTTTCGATAGTTCAATCATATTCTCATCACCAATCTTTTAATTTTTAAATTTTTTGGAGATATTAATTTTGATTCTTTATTCTTATTAGATTTAAATTTATACCTTAACTTTTATTTAATACTTTTGTCTAATTTGATTATTTTTAATAAATTGATCAAGGATAATTTTTTTCCATATTACATCCATATTCCTTTAATTCATTCAAAACACAATAAATTTTCATTTAATTAACTTCTCATTTAAATCAGCATAATAATTTATTTTATGCTCAAAATCTTTGATATTTTTTGCAATCAACCTTTCATTGATAGTGAAACTATATTGTAATTTTAAGACTTTAGTCAAATTTATTTAATATTATTTAAATTATTTTTCTTAAAAATGGTCGTACCATTTCAACAATTTCCCTAGATGATCCTGTAAATTCTGGTATTTTAATATCACATTCATATTTTCCTTTTGATCTATTTAAAATGTGAGCTTTTACTGAAAGACCCATCTTAGATAGTTCATCATGTATAATTTTCCCCTGCAAATAAGAAAGGTCATCGTCGGTCTTTACAATAAAATATTGTGTATCAAATTTCAAAAGATTCCAAACATCTTCAGCCAACTTTTTCCATTTATTCAATATTTCCAGTGGATTTACATTTTTTCTTCTTATTTTTGAAAGCGTTTCTTTAATCGATAAATAAAATTTTATATCATTGTTTATGTGTTCATAAAATTCTTTTTCAAGTAACAATAGATGAATTGTGGAAGATGATGCTGCAGTATCCCATACAATGTAATCGTATTTATCTTTTAATTCTAATAACTTTGCTAACATAAATTCATCGTCAATTCCTGGAGCATTAGAAATATGATCTATTATACTTCTATCAATATCAAAAAATGAGGTAATTAAATTATAAACCTCTTCTCCATAGGTATTCTTCCATTCACTTCTTACATCATATTCTGTATACTCATACACATCCAAGGAATTTATTTTTTCGTCCAATATCATCTTTGTCATCGGAATTGAATCCATTGAAATTAATGCTACTTTATAACTATTAGACTTTTCTAATGCAAATGCTGTAGATATTGTTGTTTTACCTACACCTCCTTTTCCAAGGAATGCTATGATCATTTTCATTCACCATATAGATTTTTTATTCTTTTATCAAGTGATTTATTTATAATATATTCATAAACAAATTTTGGGACCAGATCCTTCCATTCTTTGTTTAAAGCGATCCTCTTTCTTATTTCTGTTCCACTATATTTTTCTCTATTTAGAAAATCAATCCCTATAACTTCAACACCTGCATTTTCCATTAATAATCTAACTAATGAATTATTTGAATAACAACGTTTAAATTCAGGGATCATAGAACGTAAGTATGATACCCATTGAGCATTATTTTTTATATTTTCCACAGGTATTATCAATATTTGATCACGCTTATTAATTGATCCAAGTATCATTTCAATTCTTTCCCCTGCAGTAAATGGATTATTGAATGTAAATGATTCATCAGCATTTTCTACCAATATAATAATCTCTTTTTCCTTTTTCAAAATGTTTTCCAATGCATAAAGATGGCCAAGGTGAAAGGGCTGAAATCTTCCTGGAAAAATTGATACCATATTATAACTATATAATGTGACATTTAAAAAATTTATTAATGTAAATGAATTAATTATTTCCAATGAGAACTCATTATACATCACAATTAAAGGATTTAGAGGATGGAACAGAAGTAGTGGTGTGTGGCTGGGTACAGGATATTAGAATTCTTGGCAATATATCATTCATAATAATCCGTGATAGAGAAGGAATTGCACAGATCACATTATTAAAAAAGGAAATCGGAGAAAATGAATACAAAAAATTAATTTCATTAAACAGGGAAAGTGTAATCTGTGTAAAAGGTAATTTGAAAAGATCATCACAGAGTAAACTTGGATTTGAAGTTTTACCTGTTAAAATAGATATTTTGAATGTATCGGCAGCACCACTTCCAATGGGCGTTATAGATAGAGTTTCCACAGATATTGAGACCAGACTCAATTCTAGGTTCATAGATTTAAGAAGACCTGAAGTATTTTCACTTTTTAGAATTGAAGCATCATTATCAAAAAGCATAAGAAATACTTTGGAAAATGAAGGTTTTATTGAGATTCATACACCTAAAATAATTGCTACTGCCACAGAGGGAGGAACAAATCTTTTCAAAGTTAAATATTTTGAAAATGATGCATATTTAGTTCAAAGTCCACAGCTTTACAAACAGATGATGATGGCAGCAGGTTTTGATAGGGTTTATGAAATCGCGCCTGCCTTTAGGGCTGAGGAACATAATACGAATAGGCATCTAAATGAATTTGTTTCCATAGATATTGAAATGAGTTTTTCAGACGATAATGATGCTATGAATATGCTTGAACTTGTTATATACAACGCTATAGATTTCATAAGAAAAAATAATAGAAAGGATTTAGAAACAATAAATGTAAATGTGGAGCTACCTGAGAGACCGTTCCCAAGATATACTTATGATGAATTACTTGATTATGTTAATTCTAAAGGCATTAATATGAAATTTGGTGATGACTTTTCTGCAGAGGCACTTTCAATCATTGGGGAAAAATACAGGAATTTTTACTTTATTACAAAATGGCCAATGGAAACAAGGGCATTTTATGTAAAACCATTCGATGATGATCCAAAATATGGAAGAGCATTTGATCTACAATTCGGCGAAAGGGAAATAACATCGGGGGCCCAAAGAAATCATATTTATGAATCATTACGTAACAATATTATAAAGAAAGGACTAGATCCCCAAGACTTTAAATTTTATTTGGACTCATTCAAGTATGGAATGCCTCCACATGCAGGTTGGGCAATTGGACTTGAAAGATTAACAATGATACTAACGAATTCAAAAAATATAAGAGAGGTGACTTTGTTTCCAAGAGATAGAAGAAGGATTATTCCATAGATTTAAATCTCATCTTCCTCATTTTCATTCTCAGCATCTATGTCAATTTCTTCTTTTTTAAAATTTTTTACTTCTTCCAATATTTCCTTCTCTTCCTTAAAAAATTGCTTCTTTTTCTTAGAGGTCATTTTCCCTTTACCTCCATATTCCCTATTATATTTTTAATATTAAAAATTTTTCATTCGCAGTTTATAAAAATTGTCAATTGAATAAAAAATTCAATTTTTATTATTAATTTTCTTATATAAACATTTATTTTTTGAAATTAACGTTTTTTAAATCTATAAATAACAAAATTTAAATAATATTATTCTATATTAATTTTTGGGGGATTTCACTTGTCGAAAATTTGTCCAAATTGTGGTAAAGAAAATCCAGACGATGCAATTTTCTGCCAATATTGTGGAACTCCTTTAGAAAGTACAAAAGAATCTTCGCCATCACAACAACCTAATCAAACACAATCTAAACAAAATCCAAACCCTGAACCCTCAATATATCAACCTAATCCAGATATGACACTCTATTCATATCTTCAGAAGTTAAGAAGCGCATTTTTTTGGATATTTCTTGGGACAATACTAGTGATAATACCTATTATAGATTTTATAGGAGCAATTATAATTCTTATAGGTTATATTCTTCTCATTTCAGGATTTGGATTGGTATCAAAAACAAATTTACCACATGTCAAAGAATACAAATCTACAAGAAATTGGCTTTTGATATTACTTATTTTAAGTATTTTGGTCGTTGTTAGTACTGTTGCAATTATTACATCAACTTACTTGTTAGTTTCAACATCTATTTCTTCATCACCTAACCCACAATCAAACCCAAGCATCTTAGGATTGTCAATAACGGAAATGGGCATTATTATCTCTATTGTCATTTTATTGATTGCATTTTTAGTAATTTATCTTATCGCATACTTAAAACTTGTATCGTCCCTCAAATATCTTAGCTCAGACCTTTCAGTACAACGTCTTTATAATGCTGGGAATTATTTATTTTATGCTTTGATAATAAGTATTATCTCCTATATACTTATGCCAATTTTTATATATATTAACATTTCAATTTTCTTGGCTTCTGCGCCTTTTTCTATATTCACCTTACTAGGTATATTGGCAATTCCAATTGTAGTAGCAATAGTATCATATATTCTAGAATTAATAGCATTCTATGACGCATATACAGGCATAGATGAGTTCCTTAATAGATATAGGTTTTCACCATCACAGCACACCTAATAAATTTTACACTGATGACATTAATAATTTAAAATTTTTTATTTTTATATTTTTTTAAAAAATTTATTAAACTGAATAAAATTAATCAAAATACTACCTAATTTAATTAAAATATTTATAGAATTATTTATAAAAACTTTTTTAAAATTTCTTAGATACCGCTATTAATTTTCTCTTATTTTCCACTTATATATTATAAATTAATTCATCTTTTTTAGAGTATTTTAAATTATCAAATTTTATACTGCTTAAATATTATTTTTCTATTATTTTTATTCTTAGATGACTGATTTTTTTAATAATGATAAATATATTAAATTTTTTTATATTTTATATCAACAAATTTATACTCCTTAAAATTATCAAGTGTAGTACGTAAAACTCTTTCAGTATGTTTGTATGCATTTGATATATAACATTGTCTGGCCATTCGGTGTGCATTTTTCCCAATTTCATTATTTTCTTGTTTTTCCTTATATACTTTTAAAATTAGCTTAGCAAGTTCTATATAATCCTCTGGATTAAACTTAAAACCATAAACATTATTAATAATAAGTTCAGAAACGCCTGCACCTCTGCTCACAATGGTTATTTTTTCATACATCCATGCTTCTACTACACTTAGTCCAAAACCTTCAATTTTTGATGGTAATACAAAAACATCTGCACGTTCGTATGCCTTAGATAAATCACTATTTGGCAAATAGCCGGTAAATACAACCTTATCTTCAATTTTTAATTTTCTTGCGAGTTCCTTCAAATAATTTTTATGTAATTCTCCTTTACTAGACCCAAGTCCACTTGCACTACTTGTAAAACTGCCATCCCCAACAAGCATTAATTTAATGTTGGGTATTGTTCTTTTTAATCTTGCCACTGCTTTTATCAAAATGTCCTGAGATTTCATTGGATCCATTCTTGCAACATTAAGTACCAAAAAATCATCCTCTTTTATACCATAAGTTTCACCAAAACTTATTGCATCTTTTTTTGATTTTCTTTTCCATTTCTTCGGATCTACATTTGGATAAATCTGGTACGCTACACCTCTATATCCCGCCCTTATTAATCCTTCTAAATCTCTTTTTGTGCTTACTATTATAGAATCAAATCCTTCTAAACCATTTACTATGAATTTTCTAATGTTGAAAAGTAAAGTTTTCTGGAATGAATGGTATATGCCACCTTAAAACTGTGGGTTTTGCAGGTCCCATCATAGACCCTATCATCAACTGTTGAAAATCATGAACCATCAGTAAATCTATATTTTCTTCAATCTCTAGGATTGCCTTTGAAACAAGCCAGTTATAATTCAAAAATCCAAGATAGAAATCCAAGATAGTCCTCCATGCTAAATTCTTCATGTTTAATTCCATGAATATTGTTCCACAAAATTTCTTTAAAATTTGTATATGCCCTAAGCATCATTGGCTGTTGAGTTATATTGTACAACTCA
>JAVZSA010000003.1:0-52688 GCA_038880255.1 Thermoplasmata archaeon | reverse complement strand
AAATCCAAGATAGTCCTCCATGCTAAATTCTTCATGTTTAATTCCATGAATATTGTTCCACAAAATTTCTTTAAAATTTGTATATGCCCTAAGCATCATTGGCTGTTGAGTTATATTGTACAACTCAAAATTATTTCTAACGATTATTTTATAAGGCGCTTTAGGATTTAATGCAAACCAGTAGATCTTTGAAGCAAATTTATTTTCTTGCATTTTTTTAATTAGATTATTTACCATTATACTTACACCACCGATGGTATAGTTATATGAATCTTTTTTCAACTCAGATAACTTAATTATTTTCTCTCTTTCCATTTCTTCATTAAACTTTATTAATGGAGTTTGCGATACTATTCCAATATTCATCTGTCATCACTATTTATAATAATACAATATATTATGCCCAGATATTTTTAATATGTCATTCTTAATAAATTTTTTTAATCAACAATACTTTTTATTAATGTCTTTTAATTTTTATTTGTTATTTATATAAATAATAAATCATTGCTATTTAGGATACTTGCTTTAAAATTTTATTTGTATAAAAAATTTCAGATTTTTAAAAAAGATTTAAATATACTTGTTTTTAAATCATCTTTTATATACCATGACAAAAATCAATAATAAATTATTCAGATTTTTGATATATTTTTATTAATTTTATATAAATAAAATTTAAAAGTTCTTATTCTTATATTAATATCAAAAATATAACTATTTTTGGTGTTATATATACTTCTAAAATTAATGGGACCGCCGGAATTTGAATCCGGGTCGCCAGCGCCCCAGGCTGGTAGGATGGACCAAGCTACCCCACGGTCCCTTTAATCAAAATTTATTACCTCATCAATTAGATCAATATGTGAGATTATCATTCTCCTGCAACAATACCTTTTTACTCCCAAATCATCAAATATCTTTGTAATTTCATCGGAAGTGGGGTTTCTATGTTCATTTGTTTTTATTTTTTCTACCTCCTCTCTAAATTTTAAGTAATCTGTTGCTATCACTCTCCCACAGGAAAAACATCTAACAGGTATAATCATAAAAAATCACCTGTAGGATTTTTGCCTCTTTGCCCTTGCTCCTCTTCCCATTGGAAGCTTTGGCAATTTTCTTCTAACATCATTAACTACAAGTGTTCTATCATACTCTTTGAAAATTTTTTCTATTTCAGGATCTTCAAAATATTGTTTAATTGCTCTAGCTATTGCAGTCCTACTTGCTTCGGCTTGTCCCATTATGCCCCCACCATGAACATTTACATCAATGTCCAATTGTTTAGCCTTTTCCCCAATTAATAGAAGGGGTTCCATTATCATTGTTCTTAAAAGTTCTGGCTTATAAACACCCAATGGTACTTTATTTATTCTTACCCTTCCATTTCCTTCCCTAGCTACTGCCCTTGCAACGGCAGTTTTTCTTTTTCCACTAGCTACAACTACCTTCATTTTTTCACCTCAAAATTTAGCACCTAAATATTTTGATACTTCTCCAAGAGTAATCTTATTTCTAACTTTTTTGTAGATTGCTTTATCAATTTTTTCTGCATTTTTTGGATCAATATTATTAGGTACACCTATATATACCTTTAACCTCCTATATGCCTCTCTACCATGGGAACTTTTAAAGGGTAGCATTCCACGGACTGTTCTCCTAAATATTCTATCTGGCATTCTTGGATAATGAGGCCCCTTTCTTACAGATCCTCTTTGCCATTTTTCCAAATAATTCTTGAAAATAAATTCTTTCTTCCCTGTTACAACTGATTTTTCAGCATTTATTACTATTATTTCCTCCCCTTGAAGTAACATTTTTGCAATGGTTGAAGAAAGTCTTCCTAAAACGTGATCTGTAGCATCAATTATTTTCATTTTTATCACCCAATTATTTTAACACCTTTACCCTTTGGATTAATAGCCATCAATTCATTAATTGAAAGTACTTTTCCGCCCACACTCTCTATTTTATCCTTTGCCTCCTTTGAAAATTTAAATGCTGAAACTGTTACTTTCTTTGTAATGTTTCCTGAACCAAGAACCTTCCCCGGAACAATGATCACATCATGTTCCTGCGCATACCTCTCAATCTTACTCACATTCACCTCTGGCCAAACACGTAAAGGTTTTTCTAACCTTTCAGCAATGTCTCGCCAGATGCCAACGCTTTCCTCCCTGGATTTTTGTTTTAGACTTTTTATCAGGGAGATTAATTCTGGATTTGTTTTCTTCATCTGACTCACCCGACATTAGGTGTAAGGAATAAAAAGATTTCATTAATAAATGTTTTCTCAAAGAAAAATGTAAAATAGTAAATTACAATTTTTGTTGTATGGATTTTTTATTCAATCCAAAGAATGTTGCAGTAATAGGCGCCTCAGGAAAAAAGGGTAAAATAGGTTATGAAATAATGAATTCTCTTATAAATACCGGAGCAAAAATATTTCCGATAAATCCAAATGAAAAAGAAATTATGGGTAGAAGATGTTATCCTTCACTACTTGATATAGAAGAAAATATTGATTTAATGGTGATTAGCCTTAGTGCCAACCAAGTGATAAATGTTATTGAGGAAGGTTGTAAAAAAGGTGTGAAGGGTGCAGTTATTATTTCAGGTGGTTTTGCAGAGATGGGTGAAGAAGGTAAAAGATTACAAGATAAAATTGTAGAAATGGTAAGGGGATGTGGTATGAGGGTAGTGGGTCCAAACTGTATAGGTATTCTTTCACCTAGGGATAATTTTGATACATTTTTTCAATCAAGGGAAGCCATGAAAAGGCCTGGTCCAGGTCCTGTCTCATTTATGACACAGTCAGGTACATATGGGGTCACACTTTTAGAACTACTTGAAGAAGAGGGTATTGGTGTAAGTAAGTTTATTTCCTTTGGGAATAAGGTTGATGTTGATGAAAATGATATGCTTGAATATTTTTACTCTGATAAGTACACAAAAATAATTGCTGCCTATCTTGAAAGTTTTTCCAATGGTAAAAAATTTTTTAATCTATCCAAGAATGTTTCAAAAGAAAAGCCTATCATTGTTTTAAAAACTGGTAAAAGTATGGAAGGTACAAAGGCTGCAAAATCTCATACAGGTGCAATGGCTGAAAATTATCTTATTTTTGATGGTGCTGCAAAACAATCTGGGATAATTACTGTGGATGATATAGAAGATATGGTGGATATAATTAAAATTATTTCATTACAACCATTACCCGAGGGGGGCAAGGTACTTTTAATTACAAATGGTGCCGGGCCATGTGTTGTTACTGCAGATGCTGTAGGTTCATCTAAAAATCTAAAAATGGCAGAATTGACGGAAGAACAAAAATTAAAACTCAAGGAATTACTTCCTGAGTTTAGTATTATTTCAAATCCTTTAGATTTGACGGGCTCGGCAACACCAGAATGGTATGAAAATGCATTGAATATAATAAAAGATGGGGATAATATAGATATAATAATACTTTATTTTGTTATACCAAATGCCCCAATTTATAGAAACATTAAGAATGTTTATGATTTATTTTCAAAAAATTGGGGAAAGCCCATAGTGGTGGTAATAGCAGGTGGTGAGTTTAGTAAACAGGTATCAAAAAAGATTGAGTCTCTAAATGTACCTGTAATTACAACAGCAAGGAGGGTAGTAAATGCACTTGACAAAATTGTTGAATATTCCCAATGGAAAAAAAATAATTATAAGAAGGGCGAAAGAAAGTGATGCTGAAGGTATTATAAACTGCTTCAATGATGTGATGAGTGAAGGTATTTATTTATTAGGGGAAAGGTATATGGGAGATGCTGAATTTTTAAGCTTAAGAATTAAGGATGAGAATAATGAATTATTTCTTGTTGCATTGGATAATGAAAAAATCATTGGCATTCTTACTTTAACGCGAGAATCATTCGTAAAAAACATGCATGTTGCATTCTTGGGCATTGCAATAATTAAAGGATATAGACATCAGGGAATTGGGAAAAATATGATTAATATGTCCTTTGAATGGGCTAGAGAAGTAGGTATTGAAAAAATTTGCCTTGAAGTATTTTCAACAAATATTCATGCAATAGAACTTTATAAAAAGATGGGTTTTGAGATAGAGGGAGTTAGGAAAAAACAGTTTAAAATAGCAGGTGAATACGTTGACGATGTTCTCATGGCTAAATTTTTATAGGGAAAATACTTAATTTTAGTAATGATTGTTAAAATAAAGGATATAGACTTCAATACTGGAAAGAGGGAAATATTCCTTAATTATGAAGATTCAAAAAGACTGGGTGTTTTACCAGGATCTAGAGTATTAGTTTCTAAGAAGAATTATAAAAAATTATTTTTTGTTTCTATATCATACTCCCAGATTCCCATTGGTGAAGCTATAGTCACATCAGAAAGTGGATTAAAAAAAGGAGAAGAGGTAGAAATAATAAATGCACCTCCATTACAATCCATAGAATCAATAAAAAAGAAAATTTATGGTGAAAAACTTGATTCTGAAGATATAAAAAATATTATAAATGATATTGTTGAGGATAATTTATCGCATATTGAGCTTTCAAGTTATGTTACTGCTATACAAACATTAGATATGGATGATGATGAAATTGTTAATGTGATCAATGCTATGGTATCAACAGGTGAAATTATAAAGTTCGATTATGATGTTTATGATGTTCACAGTATTGGGGGTGTTCCTGGTAATAAATACGCTTTAATTACTGTACCAATTCTAGCTGCTGCAGGGCTAAAGGTTCCAAAAACTTCATCAAGGGCGATAAGTAGTGCTGCAGGAACTGCAGACGTTATGGAAGTACTTGCAAGAGTAGATCTAAGTAGTGAAGAAATAAAAAAAGTGGTGGATTCAGTTGGTGCTACACTTGTTTGGGGGGGTGCATTAGGACTAGCCCCAGCTGATGATAAAATAATAAAAATTGAACAACCAATGGGCCTTGATCCTCAAGCACAGGTGATATCGTCTGTTCTTGCTAAGAAAAAGGCAACAAGCATAAGTTCCTTACTTATAGATATACCAATGGGAAATGAAGTAAAGGTAAAGAATGAAATTGAAGCAAGAAGGATTGCTGAAAGATTCATTAGAATAGGTGAAAGGATTGGAATAGATGTCAACTGCGCTATCACCTATGGTGGTCAACCTCTAGGTAGAGCAGTAGGACCTGGAATTGAGGCACAGGAGGCACTTAGAGCTCTTGAAGGAAAAACAACATCCAATAGTTTAATTGTTAAATCCATTGAGCTTGCAGCAATACTCTTGGAGAGTAGTGGAATTGCAGAAAAGGGTAAAGGGAAAGAAATGGCAAGGAATATTTTAAACAGTGGAAAGGCAAAGGAAAAAATGATTGAGATTATTAATGCACAGGGTTCAAAGGGTATTGAAAAAAGTGAGGATATAGTTCTAGGAAAATATAATGAGGAGGTACTTTCACCAAATGATGGATACATTTCATACATTTCAAACAGGGCAATAGTTGAAATTGCAAAGGCTCTGGGAGCACCATTTTCTAAGGGGGCGGGTATCTGGGTTTCGAAAAAAATAGGGGATAAGGTAGAAAAAAATGAGAGTATTTTCATACTCTATTCTGAAAGTAAGGATAAACTGAATAACGCCTTGAGACTTTCGAGAAAATTAAGACTTTACCAAATTGAAGGGATGGTTCTTGAAAGTATCCATGGTCAGGTTTATAAAACCTTAAAGGGGGAGAGAAAATGAGATTAAAGGTAAAATACTTTGGCCTTTATAGGGATATTACTGGAAAAATGGAAGAATATGTTGATGGTGATTTTAAAAATCTGGATGATTTAATAAACTATCTTGAAAAAAAGTATGGAAGTTTTAAACATGATTATTTAATAATTTCAATCAATTACAAATATGTGGAAGGAAACCAGGAATTGAAGGAATTTGATGAGGTAGCAATAATGTCACCTGTTAGTGGAGGATAAATTAATAAACTGAATTTATATATGGGTTTTGAGGAATGATCCCATGCCTGAAACTTTAATTTACAAACTTAATTTTAAAAGGGTACAAATTAAACATCTTCCACCTGAAGAAAGAAAAAGGGATTTTAATAAGCAAGTTACACTTGGTTATACAAAGGCTGAGGCAATGAGGGAGGCTTCAAGATGTATGGGATGTGGCCTTTGTATCCAGGGTTGTCCAGCAAGGCTTGATATCCCTGGCTATGTTCAGGCTATTGCCAGAGGTGAATTTGAAAAAAGTTTACAAATAATAATGAGAGATCTTCCTTTCCCTCAAATATGTGGTAATATATGTACCCATTACTGTGAGGATAATTGTGTTTATTCCGATCCCGTGGCCATTAGACATCTTAAAAGATTTGTTGCAGAACAATTTCCTGATTATTCAAAAGTGTTAACACATAAGAAAAGGTCAGATACTGGAAAAAAAGTGGCAATTATAGGATCGGGACCTGCAGGATTGACTGTTGCATATTATCTTACAATGTTGGGTGTTGAATGTACAGTCTTCGAAGCCCTACCTGTGCCTTTAGGAACTCTTAATGTTGGAATACCTAAATACAGGCTTCCTGCAAGCGTACTAGAAAAGGAATTTAATTTTATAAAAAATGCTGGTGTGAAATTTTATTTCAATACAATGGTGGGGAAAGATATTTCATTCCAAGAAATTATGGATAAATATGATGCTGTTTTTTTAGGCATAGGTACAATGAAGGGTAATATGACTGGAACTCTTGGCAGTGATGGAAAATATGTTTATCATGCGCTTGATTTTCTTAGGAGAGCAAATCTTGGGGAAAAGATTGAGATGGGGAAAAAAGTAGCAATAATTGGTGGTGGATTTACTGCAATGGATTCTGCAAGAACAGCTCTTAGATTAGGAGCTGAAAAGGTCTATGTTCTATATAGAAGGAGAGCTGAAGATAGGCCAGGTTTTCCAAGTTTAAATGCTGAAGAGGAAATGGATGAAACAGTTGAAGAAGGAGTGGAATTTTGGTGGAAGATAACACCAATAGAATATGTTAAGGATAAAAATGGTTTTATAAAAGGGATTAGGTATTGGAAAAATGAAATGGTGGAGGATCCAAAGGGAGGAAGATTAAAACCCGTTCCAATAAAGGATGTTGAATTTTTCGTTGAGGTGGATACTATAATTGAGGCTACTGGCCAATCTCCTGATCTTTCATTTTTACCTCCAGAAATTTCGAAGAATCTGAAAATGAAAGGAAATGAAATTTTGGTTGATGAGAATGGTGCTACCTCAATACCTAAAATTTTTGCCGGGGGTGACGCTGCAAATACTACAAAGGATTTTATAAGTGCTGTGGCAGATGGAAACAGGGCTGTAAAGGGCATACTTAAAATGTTAAAAGTTGACTTTTCCACTCGGGAAAAAGTAGAATGTAAAAAAATGTCACAGGAAATGGAGGAGTCCTTAAAGAAAAAAGTAAAATGCGATGATTATATAGAAATTTAGTAAAAATTAACTTCTTTTTCACTGAATATTCACATTTAATATTATTCCCTTTTCTTTTAAAACATTTTTAATTGAATTAAAATATCTATTTTCGAAACCAAATATTTCCGGAGGAATCACACCTTTAAAATCCACATTTTGTAATACTGTTGCTATTGCACCAGCAGTATATCCTGTTACCCTTGCCATTGATGATAATCCCTTTTCATGATCGTATTTATCATAAAGAAAGATTTCACCAGTATTTTTTCCAATACCTTTTACTAGCATTATACATACATCCTCCACATTTAATTTTAACTTTTCAAAAAGTGAAATTGTGATTTCATATGGAGAACAATTTCCTATTTTTTCCTTTGAAAAATATCCGAGATCCCTAAGCATTTTAATTTTATCTATATGTGAAGGATATCTAAGAGTCCTTTCAAACATATCCCTAATTTTTATTGTTTTTAACAATGTTCTTAAGCCATCAGAAACAAAACTTTCATATGAACCTAAATTTGAAATGCAAAATGGCTCAACAGTTTCTAGCGGATCTACACTTACTATTTTATAATTTTTTATCATTCGCGCAGGCCTTGTATATTCGTCAATTAAACCTTCAATACTCCAGGTAATTGTATAATCAAGGGGTGGTACTTTTATCATAGGTAATCCAGCAACATAAATTTCAATTTTTTTAGGTGAAATAAGTGATTTGTATAAAAAACCCGCAGCTATATTACTTAGACCTGGAGCAAAACCAGCATCAGGAACAAAAAATACATTTTTTTCCATTGCAATATCATTTAAAAGAAAAGGATCTTCTGGCATATATGAAACATCTATTACACCCTTCCCCATTTTAATTATTTTTGAAATTATTTCAAATGAAATACTTCCAGGTAATGCATTTATAACAAAATCCGATTTTTCAATAACCTGTTTATTATCCATCACCGTACCCTTATATTTTTTTACATTTGTCAATTTTTTTAAAGATTTTTCAGAAATATCAATTACAGAAATATTATCCTTTTCTAAAAGAAAATCCACAATAGCACTTCCTATGTTTCCAGCACCAACAACAGTTATCATAAAAATTAATTAAAATCTTTAAGGTATAAACTTTTTCTTACAAAGCTTTAAATTTTAAATTTTTTATCATAAAGAGATGAAAGATTTAAGAGAAACATTAGAAAAATTGAGGGAAAGAAATGAAATTCTTGAAATAGGAGAAAAATTTTCCTCGGATCTTGAAGTAACAATTTTTACAGATGAAGTTCAAAGAAAGGGAGGACCTGCACTATTATTCAAAGATGTGGATGGAAAGGGAATACCTGTACTAACAAATGCCTTTGGTAAAATGGAGAGATTAGAGTATTTAATAGGTAAAAATGTTGATGAAATATCCAACGAGTTCAAAGAGATTTTTTCCTTTATATCTTCAGGTAGATCCATTATTGATGGCATAAGAATATATAGGGAATTGAAAAATTTTGCACCAGTTACAAAAAATTCTGGGCCTGTGAAAGGTTATAGTGATATAGGTTTGAATGAAATACCGATTCTCAAATCCTGGCCAGGAGATGCAGGAAAATTCATTACACTTCCTGTTGTAATAACAAAGGATCCAGAGAATGGTACATATAATGCTGGTGTCTATAGAATGCAAGTTTATGATGATGAAACAACTGGAATGCATTGGCAAAGACAGAAAACAGGATATATACATATGATGAAGGCTAAAAAAATGAATAAGAAATTGGATGTTGCTGTGGCAATTGGAGTTCATCCTTCAATTCTTTTCAGTGCAATCTCACCTTTACCAGAAGGTATAAATGAGCTTGGTTTTGCAGGTTATTTAATGGGAGCACCTGTGGAACTTGTGAAGGGCGAAACTGTAGATCTATATTACCCTTCAAATGCGGAATTTGTTTTAGAAGGTTATGTGGATCCGGATGAATTAAGGGACGAGGGACCATTTGGTGACCATACGGGGTATTATACTCCCATTGAACCTTACCCTGTTTTTCACATTAAAAAAATATTTCATAGGAAAAATCCCATATATCATGCCACAGTGGTGGGTAGGCTGTGGAGTGAGGATAATGTTATTGCAAATGCTATACAAAAAATATTTTTACCCTTAATAAAAATTCAAAATCCTGAAATTGTTGATTTATATTTACCTGAAGAGGGTGCTATTAATTATATGTGTATAGTTTCAATAAAGAAGAGTTATCCTGGGCAGGGGAGAAAGGTAGGCTTGGCAATACTTTCAATGGGTCAAATGATGTTCACAAAATATGTGGTGGTAGTGGATGATGACATAAATGTGAGAGATATTAGGGAAGTGATATGGGCAATTACTACAAGAACGGATCCTTCAAGGGATATAGAAATAATAAAATTATCTGTGGCAGATTCATTGGATCATGCCTCAATATACCCAAATGTGGGGGGTAAGATGATAATAGATGCAACAAAGAAGGTCCCTGAAGAAGGTTTTGAAAGGAAATGGCCTGAAAGAATTGAGAAAAATCTAAAAGAATTAGTTTTATTAAGATTAAAAAAATATGGTTTTGAATAAAAATGCAAAAGTTTGGTTTATTTTTCAAATTTATTAAAATTGAACATACAATATTCGATTTACCATTTGCATATATGGGGATGATAATGTATGGTAAATTTTCAATCTTAACAGTATTGTTAATAACTATAGCCGCTATTTCTGCCAGAACAGCAGGAATGGTAATGAATAGAATTGAGGATTATAATTTAGATAAAATAAATCCAAGAACTTCAAAGAGGGAATTGGTAACTGGGGAAATAAGTTTTAAAGAAGCATATTTAATATTGATTGTTTCATCAATAATTTTTGAATTATCAGCCATATTTCTAAATTTATTGTCAGCAATTTTTGCACCTCTTCTTCTCCTATTTTTTTATATATATCCAAAAACAAAAAAATTGCCAATAATTTCTCATATATTCTTAGGATTTATAATAGGTATAATATCAATTGCTGGTTACATTGGCGCCTCTGGCATAATACCGAATGTTATGGATGTATATTTCCTTGCAATTTTTCTCACCTTCTGGATAGGTGGATTTGACATAATCTATCAAAATCAGGATAGGGATTTTGATAAGTACGTAGGAATAAAATCAATACCAGTTATATTTAATGGAAAGATTCTCATACCCTTGACAATTTTTTATTTTATTTCACTAATATTTTTATTTTTAATTTCATTTAAATCTATTTTTATGATAATTTCATTTATAATTGTTGCAATTCTTCTTTTCATTAAATTTCCATTTTTAAAATCTTGGAACGTGGATAAACTATTCTATTTTGACATACCAGTTCCATTTCTTATTCTTATCTCTCTTCTAATATAGAAAAGTTAAATATTGTTTATATATTCTAGTTCAAAAACAAAAAGGAAGGAAGTGAAAATTATGAACAAAGGAGACATTGTTAAGGTAGATTATACACTATGGACTGTAGAAAATGATAAAGAGGAGATAAGGGATACAACAATAGAACAGATTGCCAAGGACAATGGTATTCATGATCCAAACAGGCATTATGGCCCTGAAGTAGTAATCTTAGGGAAGAATATGATATTGGAGGAACTTGAAAAATCAATAATGAATGCTGAGCTTGGGAAAGAATACGATCTATATTTAGAACCTTCAAAGGCATACGGGGAAAGGAATCCAAGTCTCTTAAAGGTAGTTTCTCCTAGAGATTTTGAAAAAAATAAGATTACACCTGAAGTTGGAAAATTTGTTACAATAAATCAACAAACTGGAAAGGTAGTAAGTATTTCTCCAGGCAGAATTCTTGTGGATTTTAACAATCCACTTGCAGGTAAAAAATTGCATTATAAATATGTTGTAAAGGAAATTGTCGAAGGTATGGAAAATAAAATATTGGCATTGATTGATGCATTTTATCATAGAGACATTCAGGAATTTAAGGTAAAAGAATATGATAATTATATTGAAATTATATTGGCTGAAAGCTGTAAGTACAGACAAGAATGGATTAATGCAAAATATTTACTAATCAGTGTTTTAAGAAGTGATTATACGGATAAGGAGATAAGATTTGTTGAAATTTATGAAGCAAAAAAGCCTGAGAAAAAGGAGGAAGAAAAAAAGGAAGAAAATAAATAAAAAATTTTTATTTTTTATGTAATAAGGTTCCCTTTTCTTCTGTCTTTGATTTTGTTCCCTTTTCTTCTGTCTTTGATTTTTTCTCGAATTTTTTAGATCCTTTTGTTCTTATTCTCCATATTACAAATGCCACTATTACAATAACGGCTATTGTTCCAAGTATTATTGCTGGAAGTTTCCAGGCAGCTTCCTGAACACTTACAACCCTTGATTGCTGATTATCTCCCAGGAAAATTTTTGGTTCTTCTGGCGAATATAAAGCGAATTTAATTGTATAATCACCAGAGGAGGGTGGTGTCCAAACATATTTAAGTGTTAAAGTCTTATTTACAGATAAATTACTGTAACTTACATTTCCTTCCAACTTTCCATTAACATAGAACTGTAAGTAGTATATATTTGCAGGTGCATTTCCAGTATTTGTAGCATTAACATAAAATGTTGTAGGTGTGCCTTCAGTAAAATTTCCACTCCATGTGAAATTCACAAGTACGAGGTCAGGTGCAACAGGTGATACTCTCAAAGACTTGTTTAATGTATTGTAATTACCAGAATCATCTGTTACATTAAGAATTATATAATAAGTTCCATACTGTGTGAATTTTAACGTTACAACACTTTCATTTAGATTTCCAGAAACAATCAAGTAGGTCGAATTTGGATATTGCTTAGCACCTGTTGAATTAAGAATAGTCCATGAATATGATACAATTTTCCCATTTTGTGGATCATAAGATCCGGTTCCATTCAGAATCACCAAATTATTTTGGAATATTTGTGTTACAGTTGTATAATTTTTATTTTGAAATACAAAGCTAGGTACAGGCTTTACTGTATCCTTAACATAAACCATTAATGAAATAGTAAAGTTGTTTCCCACTTGATCAGAATAGGTTACGTTAATCCAATCATAACCTACCCGTGTTGGGTAAGTGAATGTATAGTTGACATAATTTCCAATGTACTTTGATCCATTTATATCCCATATTACGTTAACATTTTCGTGAGAATTAAGAACGCCATTTAAAGTATCTTTAAGATTAAATGCATATAGAGTTATTTGATTGTTTTCCAGCACAGTTACAGGCCCAACAATTTGTTTGTATCCATGCAAACTAATTTTTGATGTATTTCCTTCATAATTATATATCATTGTGGAATTTTCATAATAAACGTTCCATGAAACAATATTATTTGGACCAATTGAATATTTTATGTTTGAAGAGAAATCTGGATAAGCTCCATCAGAATATATCTTAATGTTTGTATAATTTGTGTTATTTCCAACATCTGTGACAGTAAGATTTAGACTATGAATACCTGGAGTGAGATTTTCGCTTACATTAGCCAAGCCTAGTCCCTGCTTTATTACACCATCCACATTCCAAACAAAATACATTTGAGTCCAAGAATATTGCTGCCTTACCATATCCTTAACAGCCTGACTTGCGTTAAGATATACCTGTGTGTTGGCCTTTACTAAGATTGTGAAATTACTTACACTTGAATTAACTATATAATTTCCAGGTAGCATTTTATTCCAATATATTCCAAAGGTATTTTGTGCAAGTATTATTTGAGGTTTTTGCCTTTGTTTTAAATCCAATTCCACCTGACCAACAGTGGCATTTGTGATCTTTATTGTTTTAATATAACCTGATGTGGTCGCACCTATTACATTGTTTGATAACTCATATTGCTCTGGTATAGAAACTGAATAATTGTAAATATTATAGGCACCATATGCTGAATTTTGTAATACATTAACATATACTTGTATATACCCAGATGATAGTAATTTACTTACATTAACACTCGAATTATAGTATACTGCACTAATATTTACCGTAAACCCATTATAATCTATTGAAAATGGTGTGACATTAATATTCTTTAAAGCATATATGTAATTTGGAATGTAAATATAAGCACCTGAATAATTCCTTATGGAATTGAAGAAAAATTCATTGAGGAATGAACTATTAAATCCATTAAGTAGCATTTGATAATAGAGTATATTTGTATCACTGTACGGTAATGCCTTAAAGATTGTCTTATTGTTAAGAGAGAATGAAAAGTTCGTGTAAATATACTTGAAGTCATTTGAAAATGAATAATTGAAATTATAATAATTTTTTACCTTGTTTAAAAATATTGTTTGTGGATAAGTACCATTTAATTGCAAGTTTTGGATAGAATAGCCATTGGCAGTTAGTACAATTTTATATGTACCATAAATGTAGAAATTAAATACTCCATTATTGAACGTTAAAGTATTCCATAGCTTAGACCCATTGAAAATATTAACATATATTGTATTATATATTATAGACCCATCAGATGAATCCTTAACAATACCAAAAATGTGCTTAAAGTTGGATAAATCAATTGTTCCATTAAATGGTGCATTAATTTGTATATAATAATTTTTAACTGCCCCCCCGCTTGTTGTTGTGAGTTGAAGTATAAAATTACCACTTGGTGCATTAAATGTAATGTTGCCTACAGATCCTGTTATACCTGAAAAGAATTGAAGATTGTAATAATAAAATGCACTTACCTGATAACCTGAAGCAGGTACTCCTGAGTTTTCAACAACAATTGATACAGTTTTGTTTATTGCAGTTCTTAGAACAGTTATTGTTGATACATTTGATCCATATGTGCTAACAGTTATTGGAATAAATGCCCCACTATAAACATATGATCCTATTTTTTGTGGTAGAACACTAACAATATAATTCCCAACCTGTAGGTTTCCAAAATTAACTACAGGATTTGATACAGTAGATGATATAATATTACCAGAATAATCTAAAATATTCACAGTAAGGCCCTGAAGGAAGTCAACTTCTCCAGTTTGAGTATCTTTATACATTACCACAAGACTCACATTCCCATTTTGTGGATTTTGCGCTGAAATCAATGGTACAAATATAGAACTCACTAGCAGCACTGAAACGATCACTAAAGCTATTGTACTTCTTGCATCTAATGATTTCAAATATCATCCCTCCAATTCAGGGATAAAAAAGTGAAATCATAACATTATTAAATATTTTTGGTACAAATTGATTTAAAAGAAAAAAATAATATAATTTGAATGTATAATTGTTTTTTGAATATTATGGAAGATGTATGGGTGGAAAAATACAGACCAAATAGATTGGATGATATTGTTGGACAGGATTACATAGTAGAAAGGTTAAAGGCCTATGTAAAAGAAAAGAATATGCCCCACCTTATTTTTGCAGGTCCTTCAGGAACTGGGAAAACAACAAGTGCAATTGCTCTTGCAATTGGATTATTTGGGGAGGATTGGAAATCGAGCTTTAATGAACTTAATGCAAGTGATGAGAGAGGGATAGATACAGTCAGGGTACAAATTAAAGATTATGCAAGAACTGCACCTTCCAACGATGTTGGTTTTAAAATAATTTTTCTTGATGAGGCTGATCATCTCACTGCTGATGCTCAGGCAGCCTTAAGAAGAACAATGGAGAAATATTCTAAAACTTGTAGATTCATTCTTTCCTGTAACTATTCTTCTAAAATTATAGATCCAATTCAATCAAGGGCAAGCATTTTTAGGTTTAAGCCACTATCAAAGGATGATGTGGGAAAAAGGTTAAAGTTTATAGCCGAAAAAGAAAAAATAAATCTTCAGGATGATGCTATTGAGGCCATTTATATAATTGCAGGCGGTGATATGAGAAAATCAATAAACATACTTCAGGCGGCAGCAAGTATGGGTGAAACAATCACATCAGATACTATATACAAGGCATCGGGGTTGGCAAGTAGAGATATTGTTAGAAAAATGATAGAAAAGGCATTAAGTGGTAAATTTCTTGAAGCAAGAGAAATGCTTGATAAAATGGTAGTGGAATATGGTGTGGCTGCAGAAGATATTATAAAACAGATGCATAGCGAATTTTATAGAATATCGATTGATGAGGAAATCTTGGCAGAAATATTGGAATCTATGGCAGATATAGAGTATAGGATTATAGAGGGGGCGAATGAGAAAATTGGCCTGGATGCACTTTTAGCAAAACTTTCTAAGATAGGTAAATCTAAATGAATTTATATCCTTAAAAATTATTTTAAATTTTAATAATTAAAAAGATTAACAAAAGTTTTAATATATTTATGTAATATTCAAAAATTAGCCGCCGTAGCTTAGCTGGTGGAGCGCTCGGCTGTTAACCGAGTGGTCGTCGGTTCGAATCCGACCGGCGGCGCTTTTGATATTTAAATGTGGAGAATTAGAAAAAATCGTTCGAAGGATTAAGGATGAATTTGCAGTTTTACCAGCTGATACTCTTTATTCACTTTCAATAGGTGTTTTTTCAAATAAGGCTGAAGAAATTTATAGAATTAAGGGCAGAGGAAAGGAAATACCGATACCAATAGGTGTTTTAGATAAAAACATGATGGAGGAATATGTTGAAGTTAATTCTAAAGTGATTAAAATCCTAAATAATGATTGGTCATACTTAGTTACATTTATACTCTGGAATAAAAATATTCCAAAAACGATCGTTGGTGAAAAGGTAGGAGTAAGAATACCAAAAAATGATATTTTGAAAAATGTAATGAAGGTAGTTGGTCCCATAACACTTACAAGTGCAAATAAACATGGAGGTAAAAATCCAATTACCATAAATGATGCATATGAAGAATTAGGTGATTTGGTGAATATTTATTTAGATTGTGGACCTTGTCTTGGCATACCATCTACAGTTGTAGATTTAACTGGGGATAAACCAATTTTAATAAGAGAGGGTGCAATACCTTTTACTAAGATAGTGGATCTTTATGGATAATATAGAGATTGAAAAATACCTGAAAGCGGGAGAAATTGCGGCAGATGCTATAGAATTTGGAAAGAGTTTGATAAGTGATGGAGTACCCTTGGAAGAAGTAGCTGAGGAGATAGAATCTCACATAATTAAGAATGGTGCTAAACTTGCATTTCCTGTTAATTTAAGTATAAATGATGAGGCAGCGCATTATACACCATCAAGAAATGATAAAAGAAAGTTTATGAAAAATGATATTGTAAAACTTGATTTGGGTACGCATATAGATGGGTATATTGCTGATACAGCTATCACAATAGAAGTGGGTAAAGAAAATTTATCCAACCTTTCAAGGGCAAGTGAAAAGGCACTTAATAATGTAATCCAAAAAATTAGACCTGGTTTAAGAATAAGTGAAATAGGTAGAATAATTGAAGAAACTATAAAATCGATGGGTTTTAATCCAATTTACAATCTATCTGGCCATCAACTGTCGAAAAATATACTCCATGCTGGTATGAGCATACCAAACTATGATGACGGATCAATTCTTGAAATAGAGGTGGGTATGGCATTTGCAATAGAACCATTTGCCACTAATGGTGTAGGTTATGTTAGGAACGGATCATTTGGAAACATTTTTCAACTGGTAAGAGAGACAGATGAGTTAGGAGAAATTTATGAAAATTATGGTAAGTTGCCTTTTTCTTCAAGATGGATCTACAGAGATTTTAATAATCCAGAAAAAATAATGGATTTAATTTTAAAAAGTAATAGTGTGTACAAGTATCCTATTTTGAAGGAGAGAAGGAAAGGGTTGATCTCACAATTTGAGCACACCTTTGTTTTAACAGAGGATAGGATATACATAACAACACTTAGAAAAATTTAATAATATGTATTTTAATCAAAAATAATTATGGTTCTAAAAAGTGTCTATATAATACCCCATGGGGATGAAATAATATCTCTTCCAAATGAAAAAAGTAAAATTATGAATGAAAGGATAAAAGAAATTGCTAGAAATGATGATTCCGGAACAGTTGTAATAATTTCCCCACATTCAATAAGACTTTCAAAGATGATAGGTGTTGTAAACACGGAATATTTGAGAGGTAGGTTGAAAATTATGGATAAAACATTAATGCAACTTTTTATGAGTGATCGTATTCTAAATTCAAATATTATTAATGGAGCAGAGGAAACTGAAGAAATAATCTATATGACAGATTCAGGAAAAAATTCAGTATTTCCATTAGATTTTGGGTCTATGATTCCACTTTACTTTTTTGGAAAAAGGAAAATATCCCTTATTGGACAGTCCAGATTAAAAAATAGAAAAATGTTGATAGAATTTGGAAGGAAACTTTATAGAATTACTGAAAGTTATCAAGGTACAGTATCCATAATAATAAGTGCTGATCAGGCTCACACACATTCAAAATATGGCCCGTATGGTTTTAGTGAGTATGCAAAATATTATGATCAACTTGTTATAAAATCAATAAGAAAAAATGACTTTAGTGATATTATTGATCTTGATGAAAAAGTTATTGAAGAAGCTAAGCCCGATAGTTATTGGAACTTGCTCACGTTTTACGGTATAATAAATGAGGCAAATATGGCACCAAATTTTATTTACTATTATATTGAAAAATATTTTGGAATGTTATTAGCAACTTCTAGATGGAAAAATAAGAAAAATTTATAAAATTAATTTGCATTAAAGTTATGGTAAAATGAGATCATATGTCAAACCTTCAATTCATTAATGAAATCGGAATACTAGGCGTAGCTTTAATAAAGAGGGATGGTATATTAGAGGATTCTCTGTTACCAGAAAATGTTGATAAAGAAACATTTTCAATAATGTGTGCCACCATATATGGTGCTGCTACAACAGTTTATAGTGAATTAAATTATAAGGAATCATTAAACATAGTGTTATACGGAAAAGAATTGAATCTTGTAATATTTCCAAATTCCTCAAGGGATTTTTGGGCGATTATGATTCCGGCAAACATGGACCCAATAAAGGCGAGGGAGGAATTTATTGCTAGAAAAAAATGAATTATTAAGGGAAATTTATAGAAGATTATTAGAATACTATGGACCACAGCATTGGTGGCCAGGTGATTCTACATTTGAGATTATCGTAGGTGCAATATTGACTCAAAATACTTCTTGGAAAAATGTTGAAAAGAGCATTAAAAAATTGAAATCTGAAGGATTGCTTAATTTCGATTCTTTATTAAATTTAAAGATTGATGATCTAGAATTAATGATTAAACATTCTGGATTTTATAGGCAAAAGGCAAATAGAATTAAGGAATTTCTTAATAAAGTTAAAGAGAATTTTAGTGATATTGAAAATATGAGGAAGGAAGAAAATTTAAGAGATTTTTTGCTTGGGATTAAAGGTATAGGAATGGAAACTGCAGATTCCATTCTTTTATATGCATTTGAAAAGCCATTTTTTGTAGTTGATGCTTATACATTGAGAATATTTAAAAGAATTGGGATAATAAAAAATGAATCCAAAAATAATTATGAAGAAATTAGATTAATGGTAGAAAATGAATTAAACAAGAATATAAATGATTTAAAGGAATTTCATGCGCTTCTTGTTGAACTTGGAAAGGACCATTGTAAAAAAAGACCAAAATGCGATGGTTGTCCAATTTTCTCATTATGTTCAAGAAACATTTAAATAATTTAAAAAATAACAATAATGGAATGAAGTTAGGTATATATATAAAGAATTTCAAAATTTATTACCAAGTGTTGGAAGAATTAAAAAGAAGAAAAATTGATTTTGTTGAGATATTTCCGGGAGATGATGATTCAGATTTAATTGTCCTTACAGATTCTAACTATTCATTTAAAAATTGTATATATGTGGAAAACCCATTACATGCAATTAGGAAATCACTCAGTAAACTTTACGGAAAAGAGAGTTTCAATGAAATATTTGTTGGAATAGATCCTGGAGAAAGAGTAGGTTTAGCCGTTTTTGGCGATGGCATATGTCTTGAAGAATTTGAATTAACAGAATTAGGGGAAATTATAAATACCATTGAAAATATATTTAATGATTATTTACCTAAAAAATTTCTTGTAAGGATTGGTATGGGGGATGAACCAAATAGGAATAGAATAATAAATTTACTTTTTGGTAAATTCAAACTTGAACTTGTTGATGAGTATGGAACAACATCAATAAAAAACAGAAACATTGAAGCTGCTAAAAAGATTGCACTAAAAAAGGGTAAGTTAATAAGATCAAAAATGGAAATTAGGCCAAGAAGGGGTGAAATTTCTGAAGTACAGAGAAAAAGTAGAATTGCAAGTAACAACCTTGTAACAATATCAAGGGAACTTGCAAAAAAGGTAATAAAAGGGGAATTGGATTTAAATGAGGCAATTGAGATACAAAAAAAGGGATAAAATTATTTTTTCCATTTAGGTAAATTGGGTCTTTTTTTGGCACTTGTATAAAAGAATAATATTGCAATTGAAAATAGCACAATACCAATGAGCAAATACCATAGCCAAGTATAGTTTGGCGGTGTTCCATAATAGAAATTTATTGAAGTGACATTTGAACCATTTGAGAATTTTACCACATTTGAATTTAGTCTTGCATAGATTACATTAACACCATTTTCAAATGTTCCAACATAATAATATGTAACATTTGTGGTAGAATTTGGACCAATTGATGAAATGGTAGAATTTCCAATAATTTTTCCATTCAAGTAGAATGTTACATTGATATTTTTTATTTCATAGGGCGCAGTATTTTTAATCTTTAAAATTATTGGTATAGATTTTACAACATTTACCTGCAAATAGTTTGTTGTTGTTACTGGACTGCTTCCATTAACTATACCTATTCCCATAACATAAATGTAGACAGTTTGGGGTTGCGAAGGGAATGTCAAATTTACTATAAATACATTAGAGGAGTATGAATTACCTACCAACTCGTTTGTAGTACCACCGGACATGTTTTCTCCAGTAAGGAATAAATGATAACCATATTCATCAAAATATCCATTCACAACTATCTTGTATTGATATGTTCCATTGGTACCAACAATTGTTGGTCCATAGATATCAACGGATATCCCTCTACCATCAGAAATTGTAACAAATGAAGAAAATATGATTAGAAATATGAGGAAAAATGGTAAAATCTTCATTTCCTTAACCTCCTCCAGATAATATAGCCAAGAAAAGCAGCAATGATTGCTAATGTTACAATTGTATATTCAAGGAAAAATGTACCATAGGATGGTATTGCATATGTAACATTTGAAGCAATAATATTTGTAGAAACTGTATTAATAGATGATAAACTGAAGGATTTTGTTGTTAAATATTCTATGTTGTTGGATGTTGCAGAAACAATGACTTGGAATACAGGTGCAGGCATTGCCTTATTTGCTGTTAATTTTAAGGTTAATGTATATGAAGACCAGGGATCAACAGATATATTTTTTGTAAGATTTGATGACCATCCAAGTGAGTTGAGTTCATTAGAATTTAATATATTTAAATCGTATTTTTCAACAACATTTCCATTATTATTTATTGTTAAATTAATGTAGAGAGAGTTTCCATTAACAAACATATTACCCCAACTAAGTGTTGTATTATGGTATGCAGAAACATTTACGGATATTGTTGTTTGTTGATATGATGAAACATTGTATATTCCTCTTATTGTTATTGTATTGAGACCATAGTTTGCTTTGTTTGAAATTTGAAGATTTAATGATATTATTGATGTTTGGCCAGGCATAATATTAACATATTTTTTAGAGAATGTTACATTCCATGAACCAAGTGATTCAAGAGTTACATTTTCAGGTCTATTACCGGTATTCTTTAATGAAATCATATAGGAAAGATTTTCTCCCACTTTACCATTCAATGTTCCTGTTATTGTTGACATTTCAATACTATCAATATTATTTCTGTTGAAATTTATTGTATAATAATTACTATTATTCAAATTTAAGGTGTAATTTAGTGTATAAAGAATGTTCAATCCATATTCAATCAAACTACTTTTTCCAGTAAGTTTGTAGTTTCCAGCTGGAAGTAGAAGATTAATTATACCATTGAGCGCATTTGCGGTAATATTACCATAAATTGAATGAATGTTCACAGGTCCGTTATAACTAATATTTGAAACAATTAACAATGCTTTGAGATAATACCCTGGCATGTAAGAAATATTATACCAATATGTAGCATTATTCCCAACAGTTAAATTACCTAAGAATGAATAAATAGATCCATATGAGGAATAAACTGTATATTTACCAACTGGCAAATAGATAGAATAAAAACCATTTGAATTGGAAGCTGCTGTATAAATATTATTTTCTCCAAACAAATAAATTGTTGCAAAACTCAACCTATTGTTTCCAGCATTAGTTGTTCCCATTATCAATCCCATATATGGTTTTGTTTTTAAATACAAATTTATAATTGAATTTGTATAAATATAAGAGGATTCACTTGCATAATATACATTATTTTTATAAATTTCAGAAATTGAGAATGAATAGTATCCTGGTGGTAAAAGAAGCGATGTGGAATTCCTGACAGGTTTAATCATTTTCAATCCATTATAATCAATCAGCAGATTAAGATTCGTTGAACTGTTTAAAATATTAATGATAACATAATATCCATTTATTAAAGTTATTTGTTGAACAGTATTCTGTGAGAGATTTATAAAACCAATAGAAACATTATTTTCTGAAAAGGCATAATAGGTATATTTACCTAGAGGTAGTGAAACATTGTTTCCAGAACTTACAAGATTCCCATCCTGATCAAACCAGTATATGTATTTTTCAAATGGAATCAATGTTATACTTGCACTCATTTTTAAATTTATATTTAATGGAAGATCCAGTATACCCGTATTTAATATAACATGGAGTGGGGTTACACTCACTTGAACATTTGATACCAATGCACTTATATTATAATAACCAATGGGCAAATATGTTACATAGGTGCCATTGTTTACCTTTACCTTGAAATTTCCAGAACTTGATGAAAACAATAGATAAATATCACCCACATAGTTACTTGGATATATTACATTACCGTATACTTTGCAAGGCATTTCCTGTAAATGTAATGTGATATTCATATTTTTTAATGAAATACTTTTTATATTAAATCCATAGGCAAACCCTGTAACATTATAATCTGAGCGTGTAACATAGAAGTGAAATGTACCATCAGAGGCAATATTACTTTCGTAGAAATAGGAATTATCATATTTTAGGAAGACAACTGCATTTTTTATAATTGTTCCATTCCACTGAACTGTTCCATTTAGTTCTTTAACTGTTTGTAAGTATATATTTGTACTATAATTATTATTCAAAAATATTGATGTGTAATAGGCATAAGGCTGTGATGTTGTTGCATTATAGGCAACGACACCAATATTATAATAGCCCTTTGGAACATAAGCACTGAAATAACCACTTCCATTTGTATATACCCTCAGAAAATTTTCACCGTTAAAAAGCATCAAACCTGCATCGGACATTAAAACATTTCCATAATAAACATTGCCAGAGAATTTAATAGCCTGATTTAAATTTATATAAATTGTGTTATTTTCATAAGGTGTATAGTTTCCAATATAAACATAGTGCATATTATTATAGAAATAATCCACATAAACAGAATAATAATCCTCTGGAAGATTAAATGTAAAGGATCCATCATTACCAGTAATTGCAATCTGTGTGTTTGAAAATGTAAACTCATCCATAAATCTTACAATTGCGCCACTAGCTGGTGAACCATTTAGATAAACAAAACCTTTAGTAACATACGATTTTAAAATTTCAAAATTATTTGTTGATGTTGCATTATAACCAGAAAATGAAACCACTTTTTCAGGAGCATAATAACCAGGTACATAAACATCTATTTTATAATTCCCAGGAATCACATTAACAGAATATGAACCATTAGCATCCGTTCTTATAGAATAGGAAATTGGACCATTAACTTTTACCAATGCATCAACTGCTGGTGTTCCATTCTCGTATATTACTATACCCTTAATTATATTCGAATAGATTGGAATATCTTGAGAAAGATGTTGATTTAAACTAATATTTATGTTTCTAATAAAAACAAATGAACCATTTGTATCAAGGTATACATCATAGGATTGAGGCACTAAATTGTTAAAGGAGTAATATCCATTTGTATTTATCTTTGCAGAATAATTTAGACCATATGTTGAATTTATAAGATATATTGATCCAGATTTTAGATATGAACTATTACCAAGATTTGCAAAATAGACCACACCATCAAGTGATGATGAATTTATAACAAAATTTTTTGTAATATAATAGTTTGGAAGACCATCAGGATTTATACCTGTAACAATTCTAGATGCCTGGGCATCTGAAATGTAAATTTGTGTTGATGCAAGCTCATTTTTTTCATTGAGGAATAGCTTATTAAAGCCACCACCTGTTGTTACTTCTATTGTATCATTTCCAGCAACAGCATACAATGTATAATAACCTGTGGAGTTTGTCCTTGTGTATGTATGGGGTATTCCATACTGATCATAAAGTGTAACTAGTACATTTGAAAGGGGTGTTCCATCTGGAAGAGTTACCCTTCCCTGAATTATTGCGCCTGGATAAAATTTAAGGATTACCACATCCTGAGGAAGTATCTGATTTGCAGGAGGTATGAGAACTACAGTACCATTATTTGTTTTTTGTAAATAATATGCTTCCTGTAAGGGTACCGGTTTCCATGCATTACTATGATTCTGATAATCTTTGTAAGGGTTCCAAAATGAAATAGAATAAACCACCTCAAAATGTGTAAGATTCCAGGCAAACATAACTGGATAATAACTCATCTGTGAGGAAAGCCCCGGTATATATGGACCAATACCAAGGTTAAGACCTGAATATCCAACAAATGCTCTATAGAGCATTGAGTTGAAAAACATTGGATAGTAAGTAATATTATAACTAACAATTTGAACATTCGCAGGAACAGCATTTATTGGGTATGAAATCCCATTTGAACCAACAGCTGTAATGTTATAGAAATTGTATGGTATTATTTGGCCCCCATAAAGATATGCATTTCTATCCGCTAAATACGCTGGAGCATAAAATATTCCAGTATTCGAACCAGAGAATGGGAACAATCTATAGTCTGTAGCAAAATAATCGATGGAATATCCTGTTACCCTTTCAAGCAATATATAAAGATTCACAAGGGTATTTTCACTGTACTTATTTGCCAGGTCAGCCTTTATCATCACATATTTTGCATTTTGTGGTGTTATATTCTTGGAATATAGACCATAATAATTTGGATTTCCCAATATTTTATTTATATATGGTGTAGGATTTTTAAATAGATTTGTATAATAATCCATTATATTACTTTCTTCCTGGGCCCCCAAATACTGTGTAAGTATTTGTCTTACCTCAGGTCCATATGTAGAATTTAAAATTGTTGCATCAAGGATCCTTGCAATCATTAGTGAAATCGCCTCACTTTCATTTTGTGCAGTAATAAATTGCCCTGCTACTTGATATCCATTTTGGAAGTTATCCGCCACAGCAGGATGTTGTCCAAGTTCCACATCCTGAAATCCATAGTCCCACCAACTCAAAAATCCAGGACGATACTGTGGAGCTTGATTATTATCCTGTTTTGAGAGCCAAGCAAAGGCTCCTTGCCATGGATCTGTTTGATTTGTATCCAACTGAATTCCATAGGCACCAAGATACCAAGGTGGTGTGTAATTCTGTGGCCTAAAGATTGATGGCATTACATTGTAAATCTCTCTATCATAAACACTTTTATTTTCGTAGGGTATTGCAGCATCAACTGCGCCCCACATATTTGGGAAAATAATCAAAAATGCCACAACAGCAACTGCACCAATCTTAAGCCATAAGCTTCTTTTTTTGAATGCATTTTTCCAAGAAATTGATCTCACAAAATTTCCTATTTCCTTTAAATTTATTTTTTCTATAATGATATCAAGCATATATGCTGCAGGAATAACAAACCCTGGAGATGCATTAAATATGAATCTAGCAGCTGAGAATGCCATATATACTGACACTATTGAGAAAATTACAAAAAATAGGTAATATTCATTTCTATTTCTTCTAATGTCGTAGATCATTAATACTAATCCTGCAACAAAAATAAAGAATACACCTACACCAACATTCATAATTATTTGTCCCAGTGTAGGTGCCTGGGCCTCTGCTATTGTAGAATAAAGTGCACTTTTAACAAAATAACCCTCACCTGTATAAATATACCTCATTATGGAAGGGAAAAAGATTTGCCCTAGAACAACAACAATTGCAATAACAATGCCAGTAAATGAATATGTTAGTAGCCAAGGCCATCTCGAAGTTAATTCCAGAAAGATAATAATGAAAATTACAAAAAGTAAAATGTAAAGAGGGGTATTAAACCAGGGACTAATTGTATTACTCAATAGATAAAATGGAAATGCAACAGGGAATGAAAATAGGAGAAATATGATTGTAATCCATAATAAGTGAAATGAACTAACATTTCTAAATCTATTATAAAATACTTGAATTACAATGTAAATTAACATTATTACTTCAACATAAACAAAACCTTGCCACATTGCACCTATTGTTCCAAAACTAATACCCGATAGTGCAGCATATACAACAGCTATTTTATTTTCTTCAAAAAACTTTTTTGTACCCTTATACCAACTTTTTGCACTAAAATAATTCTCTACCCATACCGATTTATTCACATTTTTTAATGATTTAATAAAGAAATAGTAGACCCAAATAACGAAAAATAGAATCACATCATCATAACCGCCCCAAGAAGCAACACTCCTCATCATATTTGAGGCACTGGTAGCAATTAAAAATGCAGAAATTATACCTACTTTTCTATTGAATGCTTCCTTACCCAAAAGATACATGGGTATTGCAATTAAAGCACCAAATATAGCAGTAATCATCACTAGGGAATATCCAATCGCATTATTCATATTACCAACAAACGGTAGATAAAGATAGCTCATTGAAACAACTGCCCATTCAAAGAATGGTGGTCTAGGATCGGGAAACCCTACAGGATAGTTCAACATCGGGTCCCATAAAAGTTGGTGGCCTGTGGCAACGATATAGTTTATTACCCTTTCATGATAAAATGTATCTGCACCTCCAGAAACAGCAAAATTGTTTGCAACAGATGGACCAATGGCATAATATGTTCTTAAAAATAATCCAAGAAGGACTATTGAAATCATTATAATTAGTACTGAAATATCCCTTTTCGTATCATTGGATATCTCCCTTAATTTCATTTATATTTTCACCTTCGGGATGGGCGGTTTGTATGGATTAAGTCAACCTTAATAAAAAGTTTTCTTAATCGGAGGTAAATACCCTCTTCACATTTGGTCTTTCCTTATAAAAAATAGTTGAACCACATTCACATGAAATGTTTGGTGAAGTTATATCACCTTCATAAATTTTCCCACATACGGCACATCTAAACCTGGACATTTTCACCCTCCCTAACAATTTCTTTTCTCACGAAGGGGACATATGCTCCTCCAGCCATTGTATATCCACACCTTTTACAGCTCCATATACCTGTACTTACCCTTCTAAATGTCCTATGGCCACATCTTGGGCAAACATATGAATTTGTTTTTTGTTCCATTATTTCCTTCCACTGTTTTTTAGGAGCAACACCATACCTTGGTCCGAAACGTGCAGCAATGCCCAATTTCTTTGTTCTCCTGCTCATTTTAAATCATCTCCTAATAGGAAACTGCTTCTTAAATATTTTCCAGCTTCAATAGACAATTTAATAGTATTTAAAATTTCTTCCATTGTGAATGTTCCCTCAAGTCCCTTCTGTATTGCATTTACGTGACCATCCTCATTTGTTGATATTGTAATTCTGGAAAATGCAATGTTTTCTTCATCAAGATTAGGATCGAGAACAATTTTATCCCCTATCTTTACAAATGTAGTTGTAGCTGGATAATGCTTTATTGGAAGATTAAAATCATCACCAAAACCATATCTTTTCGCTGGAACAACTGAATTTTTTAAAGCAACTATTGATCCTAAAGCTGATGCATCAAAAAGGTTCCCGTCATAATCAAGTACATGAATATCCACAAAAATTACCCAAACAAGTTCCCCTTCCTTAATAACAAGTTTTTCAAGATCTATTGCCTTACTTTCCCTAATACCCCTATCCACCACCCTTGCAAGTTCTATTGCCTCCTCTCCAGGTGGACCTGCCTCAAAGGTAGGTGATGCAAGAGGGACAAGTTCAGCATTTGTACTTAAAACACCACTGTTTGGCGTATCTGGAAATGGTTCTCCTGTTTCAATCTTAACACCTACTAATACCTGCGTATTTCCCAATTTTACAAGGGCTGAACCATCCGCTCTAGGTATGAAATTTTTTATTACCTCAATTTTTCTAAACTCGTTGGGCCCCCTACCATCTATCCTTGATCCTTGTGATAGAAGTTTTTGAATATAATCCCTTTTTATTTCTGAAACAACACTTTCTGTGAATTTACTCATGATTTTCATCCTCCTGGGCTAAATTTATGTATTTTCTCTTTAATGCATCCTTTTGTAATTCATAGATTTTTAAAGATGCATCAATTGCCATGTTTAGCCCTAATTCTATTTCCTCAGTGGTCATATCACCATCCATCTGGAAAAGAACAATTTCCTTCGTTCTTGGTATAATTGCAACTGGTAAATCCGATTGACCATAATTGTCCTCCTCTTTATTTAAATCAAGTACAACAGTATTCTCTATTTTTCCGGCTGCGCAACCTACTATCAAATCTTTCATAGGTATTCCAGCATCGGCCAATGCAACAGATGCTGCAGTAAGACCCGCTATCCTAGTACCAGCATCTGCCTGTAATACCTCAATAAATACATCAATGGATGTTCTTGGAAATTGTTCAAGAAGTACAACCGAACTTAATGCATTTGAAATTACAAGTGAAAGTTCTATTGATCTTCTGTCCGGGCCAGGCTTTTTCCTTTCATCAACTGAAAATGCTGCCATATTATACCTTGCCCTAAGTATTGCCCTACTTGGATCTTGCATATGCTTAGGGTATACTTCTCTTGGGCCATATACCGCTGCAATTATTTTGTTATTCCCCCATTCAATATAGGCTGAACCATCTGCTCTTTCAAGAACACCTGCTTCAATTCTTATTGGTCTCAACTCATTGAAGGCCCTACCATCTATTCTTTTCCCATTTTCATCAATCAATTTTATATTAGTGGTCATACCACTCATTTTTATCATTCTCCTTTTTTATTTTTTAAAAGGTATTCCTTTATTCTATCTGTTAAACCTACAATGTGTGCTTCCCTTTCTATTATCCTTATTGCACCAACAACCTTCAATATTGATTCAATTGTACCGTCCACCCATATAATACCGTTTTGCCCCACATAAATTTTTGATTCTGTCATTTCCTTGAGCATTTTTATCATTGAACCATCCTTACCTATAATTCTTGGGACCTTTGTTGGTGAAACTGTTATTATGTGACCTCCTTCAAGTTTCCTTAAACCAGGTTCCTTCAAGGTTAACCATACTTGTTTTACTTCATTAACGCTCATAATTTTCGCTATTATTGTATCACCAACATTCAAATATTTACCAGTATCACCAAACTCCACTTTCCAAGGTGTATCATTTACATGTAATGGTGCAAGATAAGGTGCATTAATGTCCACCACCCAATTTGATGGCATTATATCCACTACTTTTCCAATTACCTTATCACCCTTTTGGGGTTGGTATCTACCAGAAAGTGGAATAATATTGACATAACCGGATTTTATAGATTTTACACCAAGATATTCCACATAGGCCTTACCATTTTCAAGATAAATACCATTGCCAGGTTTATTACCCATTAAATCAATCTCTTCCCCTGGTAAAACAATCTCTCGAATTTTTTCCATTATATTCACCCTTTCACCATTTTTGTTTCAACATTTCCATGAGTCTTCTTGTTCAACATATCAAGAAATTCTGATTGCATTCCTGCAGGTATTTCAACCACAGCTCTCCAGCTTCCATCATTTCCCCATTCTTCCTTTACAATAGTACCCATTTTGACTAAATCCTGATATATTTTACCATACCCCTCCCCACTTACCTTAATTTCATATTTTATTTTTTCAATTCTTATTGGAATTATTGCCTTAATTGCTTTAAGAACAATAGGTACCTGTTCTTCCACACTTTTCATTGGATCTATGTGCACTTTTGCCTCTTCTATGGCCTTTTCTATTCTTTGAGGTGGATGAGGAGTATTTGTCTGTGGATTTATTGCATTCTTTGCTATTTCATTTACGATCTGCCTTTTTTTCTCTTCAAGCATTTTTCTTCTCTGCTCTGTGGTGAGCTGTACCTGCCCTTTTAAAACTATCTGTTTTGCCACTTCATTTATATCTGTTGTTCCAAAAATTTCTTTCAATACCTCTTCTCCCGCTTTGTCCCCCTTTTTCGCATCCTTAAAAACCTCATCTATTACCATATAGTCTACAATGTTTACTTGCTTACCAGATTTTAATAAATCTATTAACTTTGGATCTATGAGGATCTCAAGCCTGTGGCCCTTTGCTTCATATCTGGCGACCACAGAATCCTCAAGTCTCACCATAAAAAAATCACTTTAACTCAATTTTTTTATGTACGAATCTACCTCTTCAGGTGGAAGTATTTTGAAATTTGTACCCTTTGTGATTATACCAATCTCCACTAGCATTGGCTGCGAAGGATCCTCACTTACCTGTTTCATTGCTTTCAATGCCAACATTATTGCATCATCTTTTGACATATTTTCCTGATATTCTTTTTCGAATATTGCCATTATTGTTTCCCTACCCCTTCCAATACATGATGCTTTATAACCAGTAAATGCACCACTTGGTTCTGTTTCAAACAGGTAAACATCTGTATCATCAATGCCTGCCACAAGTAATGAAGTACCAAATGGCCTCACACCACCATACTGAGTGTATTGCTGTACATAATCACTAATCTTTTTTACCAACGGTTCAACACCTATTTTTTCACCATAGGTCACTTTTTCAATTTGTGCCGTCATTCTTGCATAATCAACTAGTACTCTCGCATCAGCCATTAAACCTGAGGAGGCTGCTCCAATATGTTCATCTATGATGTAAATTTTTTCTATACTTTTTGGTTCTATTAACCTGCTCCTCACTTTCTTATCTATAATAAGTGCTACACCATCCTTAAACTTTATACCAATTGTAGTAGATCCCATTTTAACAGCTTCTCTAGCATATTCTACCTGATACAATCTACCTTCAGGTGAAAAAACTGTGATTGCACGATCATATGCCATTTGTGCTGGTTGCATATTTTATCACCTCAAACTTAAATTCATAAACATTTTTTACTTAATAAATCTTTCATTTTATAAAAGATTTATGCATTATTATCTTTAATTTGATTTTAATATTTTATTTATTTTTGGTAATGTAGCATTTGTTTTTAATCCAACATTGGAGAATTGTGTTCTTGAAGCACTAAAACCTTCCTCTTTTAGCTTTTCTATCAATCTTTCAATTTTTGGCACGTCTATTTTCAATTTTTTGCCCAATTCCTCAGTTGAAAAAAAGAAAAGTCTATTTTCATCTTTTGATATATTAATAATCTTTTCTATTTCTTTTTTACTCTGTAAATATTCTGGAATTTTAAAATCCTTCAAATCATGTAAATTGCCTATCCAGATAGGACCAACTCTTTTAAACATTTTTATAAAATTTATTTCTTGAATCAATGAAAGTGATTTCAATACCTCCTTTTTTCCCCTTTTCAATTTTATGAAAACACGATAATAATACCCACCAAAATATGATAATAATGGAAAAATTCCGAAATTATATTCAGAAGCCTTTCTTGCAATATAACCAATCAATATCCTTATACCTACCTCATGCTTTAAATAATTATCTAAGGGTATTGAATGGTATAGATACCATGTTTTATCAGGATTTGTACCTGCAAAGTTTGAAACATCGGTTGCAGTTATGCCCAATACTCCATTGTTTTTTATTGCTTTCAAAGCGGGATCTAAGAATGGTACTGGTGAACCATAAGGATCCACATCTATATAATCAAAGAAACCATTTGGTGTACATCTCTTTGCATCAAGTTCTGTTATTTTAGCCTTTGAATTATTTATATTTGCATTATTTTTAATAAATACTAATGATTCTCTATTTTTTTCATTTATTGTTACATTAAAATTACATTCTTTTTCTATTCTAAAACCTCTTATTCCAGATCCACCCAATAAATCGAGAGCATGTCCTCCTTCTTTAAGAGCATTCTTTATTATAAAAATTGTTAAATCCCTAGAAACTACCATTGAAGTTGAATAATAGGCAATGGATTTTTTTCCAGGACCTTTTTTATATACTTTTGGCACCTCAACTTCAACTTTACCCTCCTTTAACCTAATGGTTTCCACCATTAAATATACACCCTCAAATCTGCTCCCCCTTAATTATGCTAACAATTTTGAATGGTAATATGGTCCTATTGACAGGTGTTACCTCAAGTATCCTTACATCATCCATCCTCCTTATATCTTGAAGGAGAGGATTCCTAGATTTTTTATTTAACGTCATAATAATGTTCTTTTCCATATCAAGTATTTCCTTTATCTTTTCTGTTAATTTTTTTGATTCAAGCTCCATTTTCCCTATTTCATCTATGATTATTATATCCTTTTGTTTAGCATTTTCCAAAGCTCTTACACCGAGATCATCTAGAACTTGAGTATCAATGCCGTATTTACCTATCCTATTTCTTGATTGAATATACTTTGATGCAAAGACACGTTTCTCTTTAGTTTCCCAATCCATTAATGTGAAACCTACTCTTACCTTATTCTCAAGAATTTCCTCTGTAATTATACCGCCAACAGTATATTCCTTTTCAAGTATTTCTATTGTTTTAAGTAATGTTGTTGTCTTTCCCACACCAGGTAAACCACTAATACCAATTTTCACATACATTTAAATCACTTTTACTTCAGACACATACATTAGAGGATAATTCATTTCCTCAATATATTTGAGATAGCATAAAGCCTGAACTCCATTGTATTCTACTAATAGTTCAACATCTAATAGATCACCGGTGAGTGTAAGATATTTATATACCCCCTTTTTCTTTTTTATCCTTTCCCTCCTTATCTTTACTTTTACATCTTTAACGAATGGTTGAACTCTAACACTTTCCTCTATTGATTTTTCAAGTAAATCGACATTTTCAGCACTTAGGGGTGTTCCAACAAATTGATGGTAAATTGTACCCAACTTTATTCCAGCTTCGAATACAGCCCTTTCACTATCACTACAATTAAAATACTTTTTAGCTGGGTCATCCATTATTTAGGTAATTAATTACAAAGATATTATCTTTTCTTTATGTTGATAGAATAATGATATTAAAGTTCTTCTCTCTCTACCTCTGTTCTGTCCCAAGTGGGATATTCCTCAACAATGTATTTTTTACCTTCTATTTTTTCCTTCAATTGATCCAATATCCAGGGTGCTATTTCAATCCTATTTTTATAAATATCCCTGTAAACTAAATTTTCAGGCACATTATAATAATCAACTATTTCTCTATAAATGTCATTTATGTTTCCATATTCAATAATACCTTTTAAAATTGTACCGTCCTTTGTAATTATTTCATAGTCTTTTGCAACATTCCTTGCTCTTCTTATTAATCTTCTCCTAAGTTGAATTGCATCCTTAAAACTTGAGGAACAATAATGGACCGTGGTATTAAAATCATTTTCCAATATAATTTTTCTGGCGAGTGATTCACTACCCTTTACAGCACTACTTATATAGGATTTTGTCACATAACCATGTATTCTTAATGACTCAAAATTTGTTTCTGAAAATTCAAGTTCATTTAGATTTATAAAATTTATTCCAAGATCTTCAGCATCACGAATCATTTTAAGGATATCATCACCTTTATCTGGTAATACAGGTATCTCAATTCCCACATCCATTCCTGCATTAATTGAATACTTAATCTTAGAGGCATAATCACTGTACTTTAATTTATTCCATAATCTAACAGGTATATGAAATCTAATTTCATCCAAACCAGCATTGGCAAGGGCTTCGATTTCATCTTTTTTACCACTTGCTGTATATAAGTGAATATGATATTTTGTACCAAATTCATCTTTTAAAATTTTAATGAATCTTATTGTTCTATCAAGTCTTTTTATTGGATCTCCTCCTGTTATTCCCGCACCCTCCCCATCTATTAATTTCGATTCCTCAATTATTTGTTCCTCCTTTAATATAGGCATTTCATCCGCATATATAACATCCCTATTTTTCTTACCTGTACTTAAAGGACAATAAAAACACCTAAAATTGCAAAGACCAGTAACAAAAAGTACCATCTTTGCACCTTTTCTACAAATTTCACATCCTTTTGGAAGTTTACCTGAACTTATGGAATTTTTTTCCAATTTTATCATATTTTTACCATGTCATAAATAAATAATATAACAAATTTTCCCTCCAATTAGAATAATTATTATATTATAACTTTTTTCATTTATTATATTAGAAATAAATTAGATTTTGTTCTTAATTTTACTTTTATTAAATTTCATTTCATATACTTTGTAATTTGATCTCTCATTTTCTCTACGAACTTTCTTTTTCTATATAACCTATAATATTTAAAATATATAATAATAGTAAAAATTTTGTTCAATTTAATAACTAATTCAGGGCTATTCCATGTTTTCAGATTTTAAAAATGGTTTTATTTTTTCAATTAATTGTTCAGGAAGATTTACTGATTTGAATTGATTGTTTATTGCTACCACAACTATTTCGCATATAGCAGATAATTTTTCATCATTCTCCTTTTTTATCTCAAAAATATATTTTAAATGCTTCTTTCCTATCTCTTGTACTTTCATTGTTATAACTGCTGTGTCATTATACATTAGAGGTGATTTGTATGAACATTCAGCCTTCACTCTTGGTAATGAAATATTCTTTGAAATATCAAATGACAATCCTATTGAATTCATAAATTCTTCTTCAGTTCTTTCACATATCCTAAAATAATTTGAAAAATGCATCACGCCCAAAGCGTCAGTATCCACCCAGGCCACCCTGTATCTGTATTCAAATTCCTTCATAATGGAATTATTTCAATCCAATATTTTAATATTTTATTTAGAAATGTTTATTAACCTTGTTTTTGATTATAAAATTATGAAATCCTATGAGATTTTAAAGGGTTATATAAACAAACTGAACTCTAGTGAACAAATAAAAAGTGAAACAAAGGGCATAAAGAGCATATTCCAATTTAAAAATGATGCTGGCGAATCCTATTATCTACAGTTTAAGGAAGATGGTTCTGGAGAGATTGTTATGGGTGAACATCCTTCACCCACGGTAGTACTTACAGCGAAAGAAGATGATTTGGCCGGAATTATTGAGGGAAGTATTGATGGAACTAAGGCCTTTTTTATGGGCAAATTGAAAATCAAGGGTGATCCATTCTTAGCCCAGAAACTCGTTAATATTGTGAAAAAATTAAAGTGATAAGATATGGAAATACGAACAGTGGCGATAGTAGGATCTGGGGAGATGGGGCATGGTATAGCAGAGGTATTTGCAATAAATGGTTTTACAGTTCATCTCGAGGATATTTCAAAGGAGATGCTAGAAAAGGCAATCAATGAAATAAAGGATAGTCTTGAAAAACTTTCAAAAAAGGGAAATTTGAAGGAAAGTGTTGAAAATATACTCTCAAGAATTAGCACCTATACAGATCTCGAAAGCGCTGTGAAAGATTCTGATTTGGTGATAGAAGCAGTACCAGAAATTGAAGAACTTAAAAGAAAAATCTTTAAGGATTTAGAAAAATTTACACGCCCGGATACAATATTAACAAGTAATACTTCAAACATTAAAATAACAGATATTGCAAGTTCTTTAAATAATAGAGGTAGGGTAGCAGGTCTTCATTTCTTCAATCCACCAGTTCTTATGAAGCTTGTTGAAGTGATAAAGGGAAATGATACAACTGATGAAACAATGAATATTCTTTATGATCTTGTTAAAAAGATTGGAAAAATTCCCGTAAAGGTAATGAAGGATTCACCAGGTTTTATAGTAAATAGGATTAATGCACCGGATATGCTGTTATTCTGCCTTTTAATAGAAAATAATGTTGCTTCTCCTGAGGAAATTGATGCCTTTGCAAAGTTGCAGGGTCTCCCTATGGGGCCATATGAATTGATAGATTACGTTGGTATAGATGTTGTCTATCATTCAATGGAATATTATGCAAAAACACTAAATCCTGAATACAAAAAATGCAAGGTCTATGAAGATCTGTACAATAAAAAGATGCTGGGCAAAAAAACAGGAAAAGGATTTTATGATTGGTCAGCTGGAAGACCGCATATAGATACAAAAAAGGCAACGGATAAGGTTTCACTTATGGATATTTTTGCAGTAGAAATAAATGAGGCAGTGAAATTAATTGAGGAGGGTGTGGCAACACCTGAGGATATTGAAATTGGTGTAAAGTATGGTTTAAATAGGGCTTTTGGTCCAATATCTGTGGCAAAAAGTCTAACAAATGCAGAGGTAAAGGCAAAGCTAGAAGAACTTTCGAAAAAATTCAATTGCAACATATTTGAACCTGCAGAATCAATAAAGAATGGTAAAATGAGGGATGCGATTGAAGGTAGGTTGAAAAAAATTGAAGAAAAAAAGGTAGAAGTTAAAGAAGAAAAGGCATTACAAACACAATATAATACTATTATTGTTGAAAAATTCCCATATAAAGTGGCAAGAATTACACTTAATAGGCCAAAGCACAACACAATAAATAATGAATTACTTGACGATCTAGAAAAGGCAATAAAATCCTTATGGGATGATAATGAAATTAGTGTGGTGATATTGACAGGTCAAGGAACCACATTTTCAGCAGGTGCAGATCTTTCACAATATTTCCCTAGTAGTTTCCAATTCCTAGAATTTTCGAGAAAGGGTGAGAGAATCTTTAGATTACTTTCTGAAATGCCAAAATTGACAATAGCTGTAATGAAGGGTTATGCCCTTGGTGGTGGTTTTGAACTTTCACTTGCCTGTGATTTGAGACTTGGAACTGAGGATGTACAGATAGGTTTTCCAGAAGTAACATTGGGTCTTATACCTGCATGGGGAGGATCACAAAAATTGGCTAGGGTAATAGGATTGGGTAGAGCAATGGAATTAATTATTACAGGACAAAGAATTGATGGAAAAAATGCATTTTCCATTGGAATAATAAATAAATTAATAAAGGATACTGAAAATGAGCCATTGGAATATGCAAAAAAGATTGCAGAAAATTCAGCACCAATTTCAATAGCTCTTGCAAAAAGGTTACTTAACAAAGGTGTAGAGGTACCAATGGATGTTGGCCTTGAAATGGAATCCTTTGCTGCAGGCGTTCTATTTAGTACTGAAGATTTAAAGGAAGGTATTTCTTCATTTCTACAAAAGAAAAAGCCTGAGTTTAAGGGAAGGTGATTCAATGGATGTATATTTGGTAGATTTTCTAAGAACTGCATTCTCAAGATCTAGGCCTAGGGAACCAGAAAGGGATATTTTTAATTCATTAAGAATGGATGAAGCCCTTGCACTATTACTTAAGGAAATTATAAAAAGAAATGGAATAGATCCATTAAGAATAGGTGATGTAATTACAGGATGTGCTCTCCAAGCAAGTGAAAATTGGCTCTATGGTGGCAGACATCCAATTTTTCTTGCTAATTTGCCAGTGGAAGTACCTGCAATGGCCGTGGATAGGGCATGCTCTTCCTCAATGGTGGCGATGGCAATAGGTGCTTGGGAAATTATGACTGGAAACTCGGATATTACCTTTGCAGGTGGGATGGAGCATATGACCCATGTTCCTATGGGTGATAATCCAAATATACAAATAAACTACAAACTCCTTGTTAGACCGGAATATATGAGGTATCAGATGAATATTGGATATAGTATGGGATTGACTGCGGAAAAACTTGCCGAAGTGGAAAATATTTCCAAGGATGAGATGGATGAATTCTCATATAGAAGTCATAAGCTTGCAGGAGAAGCACTTAACAATGGATGGTTTAAGGGTGAGATATTGCCTGTACAAGTGGAATATAATGGTGAAATTGTTACTGTTGATAAAGACCAAAGTATTAGACCTGATACAACTCTTGAACAAATTAAAAAATTACCTCCAGCATTTAAATCCGATGGTGTAATTACTGCTGGAAACTCTTCACCTTTAAATGCAGGTGCCTCAATGACCATGCTTATGAATGAAAAAACTATGGACGAATATGGTCTTAAACCATTGGCAAGAATCGTATCATTTGGCTGGGCAGGGGTTGACCCAAGTATCATGGGTGAAGGACCTGTTCCAGCATCAAAAAAGGCACTTGAAAGGGCAAAATTAAAAGTAAGTGATATAGATTATTGGGAAATAAATGAGGCATTTGCAGTTGTTCCACTCAATGCAATAAAAAAGCTAGGAATTGAAAAGGATAGGGTAAATATTCATGGGGGTGCAATTGCCATAGGCCATCCACTTGGCGCATCTGGTGCCAGGATTGTAGGAACTTTGGCTAGAATATTAAAAGAAAAGAATGCAAGATACGGTGTTGCAACTCTTTGTGTTGGTGGTGGCCAAGGTTACGCCACTGTTATTGAGAGAGTGTGATAGTTATGGACTTTAGCTTTCCTGAAGAAATTGAAGAAAAAAGGAAAAAGGTAAGAGAGTTTGCTCTTAAAGAATTTACAGAAGAAAGGAAAAGGTACTATGATGAGAATGAAAAATATCCCTTTGAAATAAGAAAAATGGCTTATGATCAGGGTATTGTTAATTTTTCAAATCCTTGGGATCTACTGGTAACAATTGAAGAGCTGTGCAGAGTAGACCCTGGTTTAGGGATTTCATCATTTGTTTTTGCCTTTGGTTCTGAAGTACTAATGTTGTTCGGCTCTGATGAGCAAAAGAAAAAATATTTAGAACCCGTGCAGAGGGGAGAAAAAATCATGGGTTTTGCAGTAACAGAACCGGTAGCAGGAAGTGATGTGGCTGGTATTGCAACAAAAATGGAAAGACAAGATGATGGTTCATATTTGCTCAATGGTTCAAAAATGTTCATAACAAATGGTTCAATTGCAGATTATGTTCTTGTTCTTGCAAGGACAGGCCCCCCACCTTCAGAGGAAAAAAGACACCATAATATGAGTATGGCAATTGTTGAGATGAAATGGCCAGGAGTTTCTGCAAATAAATTAACTGGAAAGATGGGTGTTAGGGCAACCGATACTGCCGAACTGGTCTTTGATAATGTTAGGATACCAAAGGAAAACATTATTGGTGAAATAGGTAAAGGTTTTTACTATGTCATGACTTTCTTTAACATTACAAGGATTTATGTTGCAGCCATGTCAATAGGCGTTGCACAGGGTGCCCTGGATATGATTGTTGAAAAGGCTAGAAAAGATAAAAATTTCTCTTCACAGGAAAGTATACAGTTTACAATTGCAGAAATGGCAACTAGGATAGATGCTGCAAGGCTTTTAACCTATAGAGCAGCATCATACCTGTTCCAGTTCAATCCAGATCCTGTATTCACAAGTATGGCAAAATATTTTGCTGCTGAAACTGCAACTTACGCTGCTGAAACTGCATTAAAGGTAACAGGATTGGATGGTGCTATCACTTCACTTGAAAGAATGTTCAGAGATTCAAAAATAATGGAAATCTGGGAGGGAAGTAGTGAAATAGAGAAATTAGTCATTAACAGAATGTTTATGAAAAAGTTGGGGGTGGAACAATGATGGATGAGGAACATAAAGTGCTAGAATCTGTGGTAGGGGAATTCGCAGTTAAAGAAATACAACCAATTAATAAACAGATAGAACTTGAGGGCATAGGAAGGGATCTAAAAAGCAAGCTTTCATCCCAAGGATTTCTTGGTGCCCTTGCCCCATATGAATATGGTGGTGCTTCATTGGATAGGTTAGGTTATTCAATACTGTTAAAGCAACTTGCCTCTGAAAGTCCGTCTGTAGCATTTTATATTTTCCTTCAGAATTCGTTTGTTATTAAATCATTGTTGAAGAATGAAAAAGTGAAGGAAAAAGTAAAGGATGTATCAACTGGAAATATTTCTGGAACATTCTATTATTCTAATATTTTAAATTTCTTAGAATCTGGAAAATTATCTGTTGAAAATGGATTTTTGTCAGGTAAACTGAATGCTGTAATAAATTCAGATGCAAATATTTTCATAGTTCCATACAACAACAAATTTTATTATATTGAAGAAGGGCACAAAGCACTTGAAGAACACGAAAAACTTGGATTTAAAGGATTGAAATTTTCACCTGTATCTTTCAACGTCAAAATGGATAATGTTATAGAAATTGATATAAATTTAAAAGAGATCCTGGATGATATACACCTTCCAATTTCAGCAATAGCCATAGGAATTGCCCAAGGAGCTTTAACAAAGGCAATTGCCTATTCAAAAGAAAGAAGTGCATTTTTGCACAAGTTAAAAGATTTTCAACCATTGGCTTTTGGGATGGCACAGGCTTATTCACAATTGGATATTTTGAACGAATACTTGATTTCAATTTCACAGGGAGAAAAAGATATTAAAAAGGAACTAATGTTAAAAATTGTAGCTTTGGACTTTGCACGTGATGTATCAAAGCTTGCACTTCAAATACATGGAGGCTATGGATATTTAATGGACTTTGGTATTGAGAAATATTATAGGGATGCAATGTTCCTTTCAGTACTTGGAGGGAACCATATTGAGGAGAGAAAGGAACTTTCATCACTGATTTTTGAAGAAAGGGCAGGATGGATTTAAATAATCTCAAATAAATTTATTTTTTATATTTTTTTAACAAAAATTAAGAATAAATAATTATAAAAGATTTATTTGTGATTTGTTCTATAGAGCAATAAAAAATATATTTTAATTAAAATACTAATGAATATAAAAATTTTGAAATTATGTAAGAGAAGGCTCAATCAGGATCAGATTGAAAAAAGATAATGGAAGCGAAAGAATATAAAAAAATGGTATATAAGAATTGATGATAAAAGTATAGTATGAGATAGATGATATAGAAAAAATTATTTTATACTCAAAGAATTATTGCTTAAAAAATTATTTAATGGTTTTTATACATATAATTGAAAAATGTTATCAAAATTAAAAAAAGAAATTTAAATGAAAATTTATTATAAGAAAAATGAATATGAAATATTTAAATAATAATTTTAGATTTAGGAATTTAAGCCCCGGTGGTGTAGTGGTCTATCATATGGGTCTGTCGAACCCATGACCTGGGTTCAAATCCCAGCCGGGGCGTGAAGTGAACTACCCTGCCCTTACGGACGGGGCTTCTGCCTCGCCCGTAACTTTGGGGCTTCTTTCTTCAATGGCAATGCTTCCTTTCAAAGGAATACAATTTATGTATTCGAACATGCTACTTGTAGATGTATCACCTCCGCAGGCGTCTTGCCTAGGTTACCTAAAAAATCCCTATCAAATACCAAACAGCATGAAGGGCATAACTTATTCCTCTTATTATTTGTTTGAAGAAATCAATAATCTTATTATCCTTGAAGATATGCATTCTATATTTTCCAACCTGTATGAAAGGGTATTGTAATGCATACAAAGAATGCATTCTTTTCCCCAGGTTGTATAACGTTGTCTTATTATCTGTACGACTATAAACACTTTTACTCGATTTCATCCATTTACCAGGTCAAGGGAACTTCACGCTCGCTAAGTTTAAATTTTAATATTAGATAATTTTATATTAATTACCTAATAATTTATAATGACTGTTACAAATTCTTTTTATTTTATTATTTAAACAAAATATTCATATTAAATTAATTTTCATTTTTTTTACATTTTATATCTAAAAGTATTTTTAAAGCGATTTTTTCATTATTTTTTAATGTAATAAAATAATTACAATATTTAAAACATTTTTATAAAATTAGATTGGAAATTTTTTATAAATTAAAGAAAAATGATATTAATTCGTATTATTATCAAATTTTATGGAAAAGATATACGAATTTAATGGTGAATTTCAATTTTTCCATTTTAAAAAAAGGATCAATAGGTTTACAGTTGAAACTGAAGAAAATGAATTATGCCATTTGCACGATCCAGGCAGATTGTCAGAATTATTAATTCCAGGTAACATAATGATGGCAATCATAAAAAATAGGGGATTAAAATGTGAAATAATCTCAGTAAAGAGTAATAATGAGGAAATTCTTATAAATTCAAGGTTTCATTCAAATATTGCTGAAAATTTAATAAATGGTGGTTATCTGAATAAAAATTTCAAAATAATTAAAAAAGAAATCATTTATGATAACAGTAGATTGGATTTTCTTCTGGAAAATATTGGTAAAAAATATTTTTTAGAAGTGAAAGGGTGCACACTTTTAAAAGGGAAATTTGCAAAATTTCCTGATGCTCCTACAATAAGAGGGACTAAACATGTGAGGGAATTGATCAAAATTAAAAATTCAGGATTTGGAGCAGGTATTCTATTTTTAATCTTTAGAAATGCTGAATATTTTTCACCCAACTATGAAATGGATAAGAATTTTTATTATGCACTCTTGGATTCTTTTAAAAATGGTGTGGATATTTTTACAATAAGATTATTCCTTAATGGATCTCATTTATATTATGATGGAATTGTAAAATTGAAATTTGATGGACCGGCGGGGATTTGAACCCCGGGCCTCCACATTGCAAGTGTGGCGATCTACCAGCTGATCTACCGGCCCTTAAATTTCCCCTTCCCTTTCCTTCCTTCTCTTTTCTTTTTCTTCCTTCCTCTTTTTCTCTAAGGCTATTTCCTTCAGCTCCTCCTCCGGTACATCTACCTTTCTTTTCCTTGCCTTCTTAATGTACTTTGGGGGTATTTCTTTTGTTATATATATTGTCTTCGTAGCCTTATAAAATTCTATACCATCATTTTTTGCCTCATCCACATTTACTTCAATGATTATTGGATCATCAGTTCTATGTAATCCAGCTATGTATGCTTCCTCATAGGTTTTCGAAAGATGTATCCATCGTCTTTCTCCTGGCTTTATACCTATTTCCTTTATAAATTCTTCTTCCTGTGGATCTATTGCATAATAGAGTTTTGAAGGAATATCATCCTTTGGCAAATCTGAAAGATCAACATCAATTGAATGGCCATAAACTGCCCTAATTCTCTTTTTTTCTGGATCCATTTGAAATCTTCCCTTTGGATCAGTTAATACGAAATATTCAATATGATAATCTTTTACCCACCTGAATTTTTTCTCCCTATTCCTAATATTAAGGGCAATATCTGAAATATTTGCCCATCCATTCTCATCAAGCTTAACATTAAATTTTTCTGGAAAGTGTCTTAAAATACCAGTTATTATTTTGCTCAGTGCTTCAAATTCCCAATCATTTAATATTATTTTACCATCTTTACCACATTGTGGACATTTTTCACCCCTGAAAGGTCCATGGACTTGGCATAATTTTAGCATCATAATAACACCCTTAAAAAAGGATTAAAATGTTTTTAGATAAAAATGTTTCATTCAATTGCATTTTTTATTAAGTGTGCCACAGTAACAACACTTTTCTCATTTTCCACAGTATCTGTAGAAAATAATATGTCCACATACATTTGCATTTTTTGCAATGCATTGCCTACAAAAAGACCATGGACACATCCAACAATCACCTTTGATGCCCCCATATTTTTTAATATTGATGCTGCTGTTGCTATTGTTCCACCAGTTGATATAACATCATCCACCATTGCCACCACTTTATTCTTTACATCTATTTCGCCTGTATCAATCTGTACCCTTTCACTATCTATTCTCTTTTTTTGGAAAGCATGATATGGTTTTCCTAACATATTTGAAATAAATTTTGCCCTTTCTAAACTACCCTTATCGGGGGATATTATTATATCAGGATTAAATTTTTCAAAATATTTTGCAATTTCCACCTCAGCCTTTATTTCCATACTATCTGCTTTGAACCATTTAATTATCTCCGAATTATGAAGGTTGACCGTCAATATTTTATCCACATTCTCAGAAAGATGTTCTGCCATTATTTTGGCACTTATTGGTTCACCCTCATTAAATCTTTTATCCTGTCTCCCATAACCAAAATATGGAATAATTGCTGTTAATTTCTTTATTTTGAACTGCCTTATTGCATCTACCAATAAAAGATATTCTACTATGTTTGTATCAGGATGTGTATTTTGAATTAAAATTACTTCCTCATTGTCAAGATTCTCATGAATCCTCACATAACATTCACCATCAGGGAACCTTTTTATTTCCCTGTGAACCATTGGAAAACCTGTAATTTCAGAAATTCTTGTGGAAAGCATAAGGGAACTGGATCCACTAACAATTTTCATGAATATTAGTAATGATTTCTCTGTTAAAAATATTTTTCAAATGAAAAGCATTAAATTAATTTTTAAAGTTCAAAAAAAACCATATTCCATTTGCGTGGGCACATAATTTTTTCTTCCCATCAAAGATATCTATTTCTGAAAATACCAGATGTTTACCTTTTCTGATTACTCTTGCCTCCGCAACAACCGGTCCTTCCATAATTGGTTCAAGAAATTCAATATTTAGTGTAACTGTCACCTGATTTTTACCCTCCATTAAGGAAAGAACGGATGCACCTCCTGCAGCATCTGCCAGTGTAGCAATTGCACCTCCATTTACCATATTTCCTATCCTTGTTATTTCATTTCTAAATTCCATTGATAATTTTGCATACCCATTCTCCATTTCGATTACATGAATTGATACATATTTGAGAAATGGATCTGATTCTATCAATTCCTTTAAAAATTTAAATTTCTCTTCCATTATTCCGCAGAATGCAAGTCATTATTTTATTTTTTCTCTAAGTGCCCTTGCATTTTCCATTATATATTCAAGATTTTCATCAGAACCTAACAAAAATTCCACTTCCTGCTCTGAAAGTGAAAGTATTGAAGTTTGCCAAATGGCGAATTTTTTATTAGTTCTAAATATTTTCATATAAATTTCAAAAAACTCATAATTTGTTTTATCTATAGATTGGTGTGTAATCTTAGCAAGTTTTTTACTTATAATATCTCTAAAATCTTTTGATCTCTTCCTTTGTGCCATCGCCCTTAGAAAGTCTGGACTTCTTAATTTTCCATGAATACCATATTTTTGTTTTTTAGCTATTGAAACTGCTGCAATAAAATCTAAAACATAGGATAAAAAGCCATAATATTGTCTTTTTCTAATTCTACCTAAATACATATTTGCAATTGAAAGATAATAGAATGCTCTATCAAGGTCATTTAAATCTAGATATTCCTGTGAAACGTTCTCATCAATCCATTGCATAATTGTCTGTGGTTCCTCATCAAGGCTGTTCAATACATCCCTTGATGTTTTCATTGACATACTTAAAATTATGTCCAATGTAGCACTATAAATATTTTCAACAACATCCCTACCCTCAATCATTGAAATATCACTTTCACCTATGTGTCTCTTACCCATTGAAATCATCTGAAGATCATTTATTGCAGCTCTTACATCGCCACCACTTCTTTGTGCAATCCTTTCAAGTATTTTTTGATCAGCTAAAATACCCTCCTTTGCACATATTGATCTTAAAATACTCGATGCAATCTGTTTATAATTTAATGCTCTAAATTTTAGTTCTTCAACATAATTTCTTAAAACAATACCCTGTTCCCCTTTAAAAAGTTCATAGGGATCATTCACTATTAATATAATTGGTTGAAGCGTGGATTTTACAGTTTCAATAATTGCCTTCCTTCCACCCCTGTCACCCATTTCACCCTTTCCTTCATAGAGATTATCTGCCTCATCTATTATTATTAATTTTCTACCACCCATCTTAGTAGAGAGAAAATCACCATTATCATCAAATGTTTCATACAAAGATCCTCTAAGAGCAATGTCTTTAATTCTCTCTTCATTTCTTATGTCGGAGGCATTCAATTCTATTACTCCCCACCCCATATCATTTGCTAAGGCAAGCGCTGCAGTAGTCTTTCCTACCCCAGGTCTACCTTCAAATACAAGTGCCTTTTTATCAGGTATTTTACCTTTTTTCCATTCCTCCCCCCATTCTTTAATCCTATCAATAATATCACGGTTACCCACTATATCCTTAAGTGATTTTGGCCTATATTTTTCCGCCCATTCAATCATTATTTTGTAATTTATTCTTCTGTAAATAAATTTTCCTTTGACATTATCAAATCATTTATTGAAGTTTCACAAATATCAGATAGATACTTTGCAATTCTTGTAAGATCTTCGCCAAGCCTAAAAATAATATATGATTGTTTTATCTCTAAATCTTTTATTACATTATCAATCTCATAGGATAATTTATTCACACTATTAATTGTATAATTTGCTAGTTTTTCATCTCCCAAATTGAATGATTTTATACTATTTTCAAAAATTTTAATAATTTCATCAAACCATTCAGAGAATTTTTCAATTATTTTATTCTCTAAATCTATATTGTTCTCTTTTACTATTGTATATGCTATCTTTTCTAAATGATCACATATTCTTTCAAGATACTTTGCAATTGTTCTTATATTAAATGCCCTCGACATTTTAATATTTAATTTTGAGATATTTTCAGAGGATTCGAGAAATTGATAAAATTGTTTAGAGATAAAAAGGTATATTCTATCAATTTGCGTATCTCTTTCTATAATCTCTTTTGCCAATTTTTTGTCAAGATTTAAAACTGATCTTTTTGTATCTTTTATCATTTCCTCAGCCATATAAAATAACCTTAAAAGCATTTTATTCATAGGTAATTCATCTATCTTAGAAAGATCCTGAAGAATTATTGTTTCACCAGTCTCCTCTATTATTTCAATCCCTATAAGTAATTTTTTGGCAAATTCTATAGCACTTCTAATATTCTCATTAATAAATTCTTCGGAAGAAATTATTATCTTTTCTACACCTGCCAGATAAACAGAAATTATTTTTCTTAATAGGAGTTCACTGTCCATAGATCCTTCAATTTTTATAATATAACTTTTTACTATCCTTTTTTCTTTTTCTTCTGTGGATATTATAAGATCTTTATTTTCAGTAAACTTTATTAGTATTGTGCTTCCCTCCTTCAATCCCTTCAATTCTACCCATTCTTTAGGAAGCGTTATTGAATATGATGATCCACCTATCTTTTGTAACTTTCTATACTCCATAATATTACTAATTATTATATATATTTAAACTTTGTTTTTAAATTATATATATATTATATATAGTTTATATTGATTAAATTAATATTCTATAGATTAATTTAGGTAAATATGAAAAAAATATGGATAGTAACAATAGGTATCGTAATAATAGTGATACTTGCAGGTGCATTGATTGCCATTACTTCACCAACACAAAAGAAAGGTGTGACTTTAACTGAAAGTGGTTCTACACTTCTTTATCCAGTTTTTAACGTATGGGCTAAGAATTACACAGATCCTCAATACAATGTTACAATTAGTACACAGGCCACAGGGTCTGGGACTGGTATTTCCTCAGCAATAGCTGGAACTGTTATAATTGGTGCATCTGATACATACATGGCTGATTCACTGATATCACAGCATCCAGATATGCTTAACATACCAATTTTGATATCTTCTCAATATATTGCATACAATCTACCTGGTCTTAATAATGTACATCTTGTTCTTTCAGGACCTGTAATTGCAGGTATTTATAATAATACAATACAATATTGGGATGATCAAAAAATTAAGGACTTAAACCCAAATGTTACATTACCTCACCAAAGAATAATTCCAGTATATAGATCTGATGGGAGTGGTGATACTGCGATGTTTACCTCATTTTTATCTAAATCCTGTGAATGGTGGAATAAAACTGTAGGTTGGGGGACCAGTGTTAATTGGCCAACAAACCCTGCTTCGCACGGAGCAATTGGAAATGCTGGCATCATAAGTTTTATGAAATCTAATCCCTACACAATAAGTTATATAGCAATGACCTATACAAACCAAATAAATGGTTCATTAGGTATTGCGGCGCTTATAAATAAAGCAGGTTATGCAATTTTACCATCCACTCAAACCGTTATGAATGCTGCTTCTCAATATCTCAATCAAATACCAAGTGATGGAAGGATATCAATCACATTTGCACCCGGACAAAATTCATACCCAATTGCCACTTTCGAATATTTGATAGTCAAAAAAGTACAGCAAAATAAGGATACAGCGATAGCATTAAAAAATTTCATTCAATGGATAGTAAATCCCAATGGTGGTAGTTCAAGTAAATACCTTGATCAATTTTATTTAATTCCACTACCATCAAATGTTGTAAATTCTGTGACTTTACCCCTTGTGAATCAGATCACATATGCAAGCTCGTAATGAAAAATTTTTCAAATTTTTTACTTTTTTAATATCTTTAGCACCCATATTGATAGTATTGTTGTTATTCTCATTTTTAATTTATTATTCAATACCATCAATTAGGTTCAATGGGTGGAAATTTTTTACATCCTATTATTGGTATCCAGGACAAGTATATCTTCCTCCTGTAAATGTTAATGGTATTCTTGTTCCCTATGGGGCTTCATTTGGAATTTTAATGTTCCTTTATGGATCACTAATTACTTCCCTATTGGCTCTTTTATTTGCATTCCCTATAAGTTTAATTATTTCTCTAATAGTTAACCTTTATTTGATTGAAAAAGTAAGGAAATTGGTGATTTCAGCGATAGAACTATTTGCTGCAATTCCAAGTGTTGTTTATGGTCTTTGGGGTATTGTTTACTTGGAACCTATTTTATCAAAATACATTGAACCATTTATTGCAGATCATTTTGGTTTTATTCCTTTCCTTTCTGGGCCGATATACAGTGGAGCTGGAATATTTGCATCATCTATAATACTTTGCTTAATGGTATTACCCATCATAACATCCACAATTAATGGCTCAATGATGAATTTTAGTACATCTATTAAAGAAGGGGCATTGGCTTTAGGTGCTACAAGATTTGAAGTGGGAATTAAAATTATTTTGAGAAATTTAAAACTTCAGATTTTTGGTGCTACAATGCTCGGTTTTGGTAGAGCTTTTGGAGAAACAATGGCTGTATTAATGGTAAGTGGTAGTATATACAACATAATGCCCGAAAATCTTTATTCTCCTATAAATACAATGGCCGCTGCCCTTGCTTCTCTACTCGATAGTGCATTTGTTGATCCAACAGGAATGAATCTTTATGCATTAACAGAGCTTGGTTTAATTTTAATGTTAATAACACTTATAGTAAGCTTGTTTGGTAGAGCTATAGTGGGTATTGGAATAATAAGAGGATATACAAAGGGTGAAGAATTGTGAACATTAGAAGATTAAAGGATAAAATCTTCATGATTCTCGGATTTGCTATAATTTCAATAATATTGGGCATACTTTTAATAATATTAAGCGATATTATTTTCAATGGTATTTCTTCATTTTCATTCAATATGATCATACAATACGGTGATACTACCAGTGGAGGTATATTGAATGCAATTATAGGTACATGGCTACTTGTTATTACAGGGATAATTTTTTCATTACCTATAGGAGTATTTTCTGCAATATTTTTGACAGAGTATGGATTAAAGCATTATAATTCAATAGTAAAAATTTTCACGGATGTATTAACAAGTGTACCATCCATTGTACTTGGTCTTTTTGGATATCTTTTCCTTGTAATAAAACTTGGTTTTGGTTATTCTTTACTTGCGGGTGGCATTACCTTAGGAATAATGATGCTTCCCTATATTTTAAGAATTACTGAAATTTCCATTTCCCAAATACCAATCAGTATGAGGGAGGCAGCAATATCCTTAGGTGCTAATAAAATTCATTTAATATTTAGAGTAATTTTACCCTATGCAAAGAGTGGAATTATTTCATCAACAATACTTTCAATCAGCATAGGTGCAGGCGAAACTGCCCAACTACTTTATACTGCAGGATGGAATAATGCCTTACCAACAGGATTTATAAATTCTCAGGTAGCTTACTTAACATATGTTGTTTGGGCAGGCATAAATCAACCTTCATTATATTCTCATCAACTCGCATATGTTTCTTCATTTATATTATTAATAATGGTCCTGTTACTAGTATTAATTACAAAATATATAAGGAGGTAGGAATCATGAATACAATAATAAAATTTGTAGATTACTATGTTTTTTCAAAAAATAAAACAATACTTGACAATATAAACCTTGAAATATATCAGAATAATATAAATACTATTTTAGGTCCTTCAGGATCTGGTAAAACAACAATGGCAAGATCAATCAATAGACTAATTGAACTTACTCCTGATTTAAAATATAAAGGTAATATTTATTTTATGGGAAAAAGTATATTCGAATATGTTCCAGAAGAATTAAGAAGAAGTATAGGTATGGTTTTTCAACTACCAAATCCATTCAATTTTTCAATATATGAAAATATAGCTTTTGGCCCAAAATTGCATTGGAAATTGAAAAAAGAGGAACTTGATGAAATTGTAAAAAATTCATTAATTGAAGCTGCTCTTTATGATGAAGTAAAAGATGAATTAAATAAATCGGCTTTAAGATTATCGGGAGGTCAACAACAAAGACTTTGCATTGCAAGGGCATTAGCCGTCAGACCAACTGTTCTTATAATGGATGAACCTACAACTTCCCTGGATCCATTGGCAAGAACTAAAATTGAGGATTTAATGATAAAATTAAAAGAAAAGTACACAATAATTTTAATCACACATGATGTAAGACAAGCAGCAAGAATTTCAGATTATATATCATTCATATTCAACGGAAAAATTTTAGAGCATGGAAAAGCTGAAGAAATATTGGAAAATCCTAAAAATGAAATAACAGAGAATTTCCTTACTGATAGGTTAAGGTGATATTTATGGAAAAATACAAAAATGAAATGTTAAAAATGAATAGGGATCTTGAAATGCTTATGGAAAATGTGAAAAATATTATGGATATAACTTTAAATGCTCTGGTAAATCTTGATCTTTCTGAGATTGAGAAAATAAGGGAAATGGATATATCAATTTACCATATGGTAAAGGACATTGAAACAAAATGTATTAATATAATTTTAATGTATTCTCCCATTGCCCGCGATCTAAGAAGAATTATTACAGTTTTAAAAATAATTTCAGACATTGACAGAATTGGTAGATATTCATATGACATATCTTTATCTATTAATAAATTTGTTGAAAAGGGACATTTGGGCAAACCAGTAATAATTCCAAAAATGGTGGAACAAACAAAGAAGATGGTAGAAATTTCAATAAAAAGCTTCATTGAAGAAAATTTATATCTTGCAGAATCGTTGCAAAAAGAAGACAACATTGTGGATGAACTTTTCAAAAATTTAGAATATGAAATTCTAGATTACATGAAAAAGGATAATGAAAATCTTGAAAGAGGTATAAATTATATGCTTATTGGAAAATATTTGGAAAGAATGGCAGATCATGCTGTAAACATTGGAGATAATGTAATCTACATGCTCACAGGTAAGAGGATTATAAAATTATAAAAATTCTAAATTTTTAATTTATTTTATTTTTATTTTATTTAAATCATAATATATAAGTATTAAAAATCATTTAGAAAACAGTAATTTCAACAATTTATTTATTGAAATGTATGTGGGAATTGATACAATAATCATAAACAAACCGGTTAAAAAAATTATGTATGAAATATTAAAGTAATTGGATAGTATACTGAAAAGTGTTGCCATTAAAGGCTGTGCTCCCACAATTATCATAGTCACAAATGAATTAAATCTTCCAATCATTTCATTTGGAACAACGGTTAAAAATAATGCAGTGATAGGGATATTGATTAAAGAAACAAAAAATCCCATAAAAAATGTTAAAATTGGATCAAAAATTACAATACGATTTAAGGCTATAAAAATCATAAATGTTCCCTCTAAAAATATAAAAATACCTAGTAATAATGCATTTTCAAGTTTTTTAGCCACTTTGTTTCCCCATAATGCACCAATAAAACCACCAACTGAAAAACCTAAAATGAAAAGTGTATAGAATATGAAGTTCGATTTAAGAACGAAATAAATTAACCCTGAACTGTACACATCTATGGATACAAAAAGACCGTTTATTATTAGACCAATTATCAAAAATGTTAAAAATTTTTTTAAAAATTTTATCACATCACTATAACTGTATTTCTTTTCCCTTTCTATTTTTAATTTATATGGAAAATTAAGAAAAATCGCAAACAATGAAAAAATTGTAATTATGTATGGAAAATAATTCTGGAGATATATGGAAATACCACCGGTTATTATACCTATTATGCTTGCAAAGTTTATACTTATCTGCAAATATGCGGATGCATTTCTGTACATTTCTTTATCAACCACCTCCTTTGTGATTGTTGAAAAGGCATCAAATGTTATTGAAGAACTTATTGAAGATATTATATCAACAATATAAACTAATAAGAGATTATTTGAAAAGATTAGTAATGAATAGGAAAATGAAAGTATAATAGTGAAAATAAAAGAAATTAAGGATCTATTAAATTTGTCCAATATATATCCTTCAGGAATTAGAATAATAAAGTAACCAAGCAGAGAGAATGCAGGTATTAATCCTGCAAGAAAAATTGATTTATATTCAACAACAATAATCCAAATAAAATATATATAAAATATAAACGTAGTTAATCTTATAATAAATTGAGCAACCCAAAATCTTAAAAATAATTTATTTTTTAATAATAATTCTTTCATTAAAAGATAAATAAACGTTGTATTTAAAAATTTTATTAATATTTTATTACAAA
>JAVZSA010000002.1:0-63253 GCA_038880255.1 Thermoplasmata archaeon | reverse complement strand
AATTGGAAAATAAAAGTATATTTTATTCGAAATTATTCACACATAATTGTAAGAATTTGTACTATTATTTCTAAATATTAAAATCCATAAAAAATATTGAACCAATAAGAATTGTTACAATTTTTGTTATAATAACTTTTATATCAAATATAATGTTAATAAAGTTCATAATTTTGTTTAACTATAAAATTATTAATTTATAAAATTTTATAACTAATTAAATTCTTCTCAAAGAAAACATATATTTTTCTATTAATTTTTCAATTTCTTTATCATCTATACTTTTAAGCTTTTTTATTTTTCTAAGCGTCCTATTATGACTTAATAAACCGCTTATTTTTATTGATAAACTTTCACATTGTTTTAAGAGTAAATAATATTGAAATTTTAATGAAGATACTTCTCCTTCAATTTCAAACGGTTCCATCATAATATTTTTAAGTATTTCTCTTTTTTCTAATATTAATTTATAAAGGTTATCTAATTCTTCTAATGTAACAGTACAATTATCATTAATTAAATTTCTTTTAATATCATCTAATGATAATCCATATCTTTCTGCAACTTTTAAAATTTCAATATCATTTTTCATAATTTCTCAAGTGTATAATTGTCTTCTTCTAAAAAATTTAATATTTCTTCTAAATTCTTTAAATCATTTTTAGTTTCAGAAACCTGCTTTTTTAAATCTGATAGTTCATCCATGAGTAATATTTTATTCTTTTCCATAAATTCGATCCTTTGAATTAATTGATTATATTCCTTTTCTAATAAGAACTTAATTGTACATAATATATTATTTTCCATGATTTCACCAATCTTTTTATTGTAGGCGTTATCACCACAAGGGAATTAAGGCAAACGCCATTGCCTTGTTAAACTACTAATATTCATCCATATTTAAAATTTTTGAATGAAAAATTTTTATTTAAAATTTTAAATTTAGAACAAAATCAATTAAATAATAAAAAGCAATAAAGAAATAAAATGATCAATATGGAGAAAAAAAAGGATTTAAATGAAAAATTAATCTCTAAAATGGATATAGATAGTATTTTAAATTTTTTAAATTCTTTAATGAATATTAATGATTATGATTATATGACAAAAAAATTAGATTATTTCAAAAAAAAGATACTAAAAAATGATGATAAATCAGAATTATACGGTAAAAAAAATTTAAATTCTGAAAATGGAAAAATAATATTTTATTTAGACAAAATAACAAATTCATTCACAATTGAAAGAAGAAAATATTATATAAAAATATTAATAAAGTATATTACTTCAAAAGAAACAAATAAATATAATGATATAAACATAAACAGATGGAAAGATTATGAAAATATTTTAACCGATAGTCTTTGGATATTTAATAAAAGAGAAAGTTCTGGGCAACATCTAGCTTGGTATTGGGGAAATTTTATTCCACAAATCCCCTATCAAACAATGATGAGATATACAAAAAAGAACGAATGGGTTTTAGATCCATTCTTAGGTAGTGGAACTACATTAATTGAATGTAGGAGAATAGGGAGAAATGGGATAGGCATTGAACTAAATGCAAAAATAGCTGAGAAGGCCAAAGAATTAATTGAGAAGGAAGAAAATATTCACAATGTAATTACTGATATTTATGTTGGTGATAGCAGAAAAATAAGTATAGAGAATATTTTATCAAAATATAACATCAAAAATGTGAATTTTCTTATCCTTCATCCCCCATATCATAATATAATAAAATTTTCAGATAATGATAATGATTTATCAAATGCAAAAAATACTGAAGAATTTTTAAAAATGTTTGGTGAAGTATTGGACAACCTATTACCATTTCTTGAAAATGAAAGATACTTAGTTCTTGTTATTGGTGATAAATACTCTGATGGTGAATGGATACCATTGGGTTTTTACACAATGGAGGAAGTGAAGAAAAGAGGTTTAATTCTCAAGAGTATAGTGGTTAAAAATTTTGAAGAAACCCGTGCAAAAAGGTATCAAAAAGAGTTATGGAGATATAGAGCTTTAAAAAACGATTATTATATATTTAAACATGAATATGTTATGATATTTAAGAAAAAATAATTAAATGTTCATTTAGATTTAATTTTTTTATTTAAAGAAAATTTAATTATTTCAATTATTGCTTTTTCCATAATTTCCAATTCCATATATGGGTAATTAAGTTCTCTATTTTTTGAAACCAATTCTCTATGGCAAGGTAAATGAACAAATCCTCCTTTAAAATTAAATATTTTTGCATTTTCCATAATGTTATACATTGTTAGATTACATATGTATCCACCGGCTGTAAGACTAATATCCGCTGGAATATTTTCCCTATTTAAAATTTCAACAATTTTTTCAACATTTAAATTTGTAAATATACCATCTGGACCCTTTGCATTAATTTTTCTTCCCTTCTCTATTTTACCAGTATTATCAGGTGTAGATGAAAATTTATAATTAATTGCTATTTTTTCTAAAGTAATCTTATTTCTTCCAGCAGCAAGCCCTATACCCAAAACAAGTTGAGGTCTTATATTTTTAATTTCATCCCTTATTATTTTTTCCACTTCCGAATATGTTACCGGTAAAATTTTTCCAAAGATTTGCAAGTCATCTATTTTTTTATCCTTTAACCTTTCAACAATAATTTGTGATGGATTTTCAACAAATTTTGAAAATGGGCCAAAACCTAATAAAAGAACCTTTTTCATATATAGATGAAATAATAGGATGATAATAAACATCACCTTTAAATTTTAGAAATATTAACCTAAAAATATGAAAATAGGATTGACAACAACAGTGCCAATAGAACCAATTTTTGCCGGAAGACATGTACCAAAGGATCTAAACAATATTTTTATAACTTCCAACAAAAGTGAAGAAATGGTAGAGAAAGCTGAAATTGATGGTTTTCCCTATAATTCTTGTTCTTGGATAAAAGGATTATACACATCAGCAATTGAAGGTAACTTTGATGCTGTTATAGGTGTGGTGAGAGGAGATTGTAGCAATACAGAATCACTTTTAGATTTTCTTTACTTCAAGGGTATTAAAATAATACCATTTTCTTTTCCATACGATAAATCCCGAAAAAAATTAACATATGAAATTGAATCTCTTATTGAAAAATTAAAGGTGAAAGAGGAAGATCTTAAAGAAATAATTGATAAAGTAAATGATGCAAGGAAAATTGCATGGAAAATTGATGAAATGACTGTTAAAGATATAGTAAAAGGAAGTGAAAACCATTATTTCCTAGTAAATACAAGTGATTTTTTAGGTGATATTGAATTTTATATGAAGGAGGCTAATAATTTTATAAAAAATTTAGAAAAAAGGAATGTTATTGATTATAACATAAGAATTGGATATATAGGGGTTCCACCAATTTTTACAGATATTTATGAATTTTTAGAAAGAAATGGTGCCCATGTAGTTTTTAATGAAGTACAGAGGCAATTTTCTATGCCATTTCCAGATGCGGATTGGATAGATAAATATTTAAACTATACATATCCGTATTCTGTTTATGATAGAATTAGGGACATTAAAAATGAAATATCCAAAAGAAAGATAGAAGGCATTATTCATTATGTTCAAAGCTTTTGTCACAGGCAAATTGTAGATCTTGTAATAAAGGAAAACCTTGATGTTCCAGTACTTACAATTGAAGGAAATAGGCCAGGTAAACTTGATGAAAGAACAAAAATTAGGTTGGAAAGTTTTATAGATATGCTTTTGTAAGTATCCTATATTGATCCATTCCATCCCTAAATGAGTTTATATTTGATTCCCAAGAATATTTTGGAAATTGAGTTTTTATTGATTCTTCTATATCCATTTGCTCAATTGGTAAAAGATCTGTGGCGAATGCGGCACCTAGAAGTACCATATTAACAGATTGTAAATTTCCATTTTTTTTAGCAATTGAAATCGCATCAATACCCACAATATTTTTAATATTCACATTTTTTATAATTTCTTCAATATCAGGATATTTTTCATCACCTATATTCACTGTAAAAGGAATTATTTTTTCCATATTCATTATTATTTTAGTTGCATTTGTTGCCCTTTTTAAAGCTCTTAGAGTTTCCATAGCCTCAAAGCCAATTATTAAATCTAGTTTTCCCTTTGGTATTATTGGCCCATAAACATCACCAATTCTCATATCAACTGTTACTATACCACCACGTTGGGCCATTCCATGTATTTCAGACATTACAACATTTATCCCTTTTTTGGAAATTGTATTCCCGAGTATAATGCCTGTGGAAACTACCCCCTGACCTCCAACACCAACAAGTGAAATATTAATATTTTTCATGGTTCCACCTTTTCAATTGCATGAAAAGCACAAACAAGGGATGATGAACAAACACCGCATCCATCACATAACACTGGATCTATTTTAACACTACCATCCTTATCAACATATATTGCAGGGCAAGTGAAATTTTTAACACAATTCATACATTTTGTGCATTTTTCCTGATTTATTGTATATGTTACCCAGGTATTATTTTTTCTCATTCTATCATCTCTGAGCAATGCACATTCTCTTTTTGCAATTATTACAGATACACCATTTGTATTTACAGCCTCCCTTATTGCAATCATCGTTTCTTTTAAATCGTATGGATCCACCGTTTTTACATAGTTTACCCCTATTCCCTTTACAATTTCTTCTATAGAAATTTCCTTTGCAGGTTCCCTATAGGCATTAAATGGTAAACCAGGGTTTGGTTGATGGCCAGTCATTGCTGTTGTTCTATTATCAAGGATTAATAAAACTAATCTATGACCGTTATGCACAGCATTAATCAAACCTGGTATACCTGCATGGAAAAATGTTGAATCTCCAATAAATGCAATAACAGGTTGATCTGTTGCCTGGGAAAATCCACATCCTGATCCAACGGATGAACCCATGCAAAGAAGATAATCAGACATTTGGTATGGTTTTTGATATCCAAGACTATAACATCCAATGTCATTTGGAAATATTGGATCCTTTAGTCTTAACTGTTTTACAACAAGTTTTAAAGCATAAAATGTAGCTCTGTGAGGACAGCCAGGACAAAGAACAGGAGGTCTTTGAGGTAATTTTATTTCACCATAAACATCATTTCTTTTTATTTGTATATTAAGTAATTTAGCAAATGAATCCATTACATTATCAGGATTAAATTCATAATTCCATTGTACAAAACCATCAAGTTTTCCATAAATTTCATTTTTTATGCCGTAAAATTGTGCAATCATTCTCACCTTTGATTCAAGGAAAGGATCAAGTTCCTCAAATATTATTATCTTTTTATGAGAATTCAAAAATTTAGCAATCTTTTTTTCAGGTAAGGGAAACGTAAATCCTAGCTTTAATATATCAAATTCTTGATTTAATTCAATAATTGCATCTTTAACTGAATTATATGCAGCTCCTGAAGTAATAATCCCAATTTCAGTGCCCTTTATTTCCTCCCTGTTTAATGGTGAAATTTCTGATTCCTCCCTTAATTGATTGTATCTTTTTAATAAAAGATCCTTTTGTTTATAGGCATTAGATGGGAGAAGTGTAAATCTTTCAAAATTTTTTTGAAAATGACCTTTAGAGTTTATTTTTGCTTTTTTTCCATAGTTTACTAATCCCCTTAAATGACTAATTCTAGTTGTTGTTCTAAATAGAACCGGTGTTCCAAATTTTTCTGAAAGATCAAATGAATAAATAAGAAAATCCTTTGCCTCCTGTGGATTGGAAGGTTCAATTAATGGCATATATGAAATTTCTGCATAATGTCTATTATCCTGTTCATTTTGTGAAGAAAACATTGAAGGATCGTCTCCAGACATAATAACAAGGCCAGAATTTGTTCCTGTATATGAAACACTCATTAATGCATCAGCTGCCACATTAACACCGACATGTTTCATAAAAGTAAATGCCCTAACTCCAGAAGCAGCTGCAGCAGCTACAGTTTCCAATGCCACGATTTCATTTGTAGAGTACTCAAAATAAATGTTGGCTTGTTTTGCAATTTTTGAAAGAACGTCCCCCACTTCACTTGACGGTGTTCCTGGATAGGTAGCAGCAAATCCTACACCTGCCTCAATCATACCTCTAACAATTGCCTCATTTCCTAAAAGAAAATATTTCCCCTCATCCTTTAAAAGGACATCATAAACACTCATTTCATTACACCTTCATTAAAGATTTTGACCATTTTTCCTTTTCAACTAAAATTCTCCAACTTTCATCAACTTCATTTTGTATTTCATTGATTTCATCGTCTGTTAAATGTCTGAACCTTCCTTGAAGTGAAAAATAATCCTTTATTTTTACATCTTTTTTGGGATAATATGTAATATTATAAACTCCATTTTCAACTTCATAGAGAGGAAAAATTTTTGATTCCACTGCTAATCTTGCAACTTCAACGCTTTTATTTGGTGATACAAGCCAGCCAGTAGGACATGTGGAAAAAACGTGATAAAATTTAGGACCCTTTATTTTCTTTCCCTTTTCAAGTTTTTTTATGTAATCTTCAGGAAATGCTATGGAAGCTGTGGCCGTATAAGGTATTCCGTGTGCCGCCATTATTTCCACCATATTTTTTTTCTTCTCTTTTTTCCAATCCCTAATTTTTCCTACCTGTGTAGTGGTGGTCCATGCGCCCTTAGGTGTTGATGATGATCTCTGGATTCCAGTATTCATATACGCCTCATTATCATACATTATGTAAAATATGTCCTCCCCTCTTTCAACAGCACCACTCAATGATTGAATTCCTATATCTGCAGTACCTCCATCACCTGCAAATCCCACAACATTTACATCTGAAATTCCCTGTACATCAAGAGCTTCTCTTATACCGGAAACAGCAGCCCCAGTAACTTCAAAGGCAGTATATAATAATGGTACTTCCAATGTTCTAGAAGGAAATACTCCCGGAATTACAGCCCAACAGCATGCGGGAATCGTAACTATTGTATTCTTACCCAGGGCCTTCAAAGTATACCTCATTGCAAGTGTAGCACCACACCCTAGGCAAGCAGTATGCCCAGGAAGCATAAATTCTTCTTCAGGAATTGTTAAGTTTTTCAAACTTACCACCTCTTATCTCCAATCAACCCAACCCAATCATAATCCATATCAATACCAGATTCACCAATCTTAATCAAATCCAAGAAAATCTTTTCTATAATATTTTCAGTTATATCCCTTCCACCTAGACCGCCTATATAACCTTTTACAGGTGTAGAAAATCCGTAAAGTGCACTTCTTACCTCTGTGAAAAGCGCAGCTCCATAACCAAATGTATAGCTTCTATCAAAAACTCCAATTGATTTCCTATTCCTAAGTAAATTCTTCAATTTATCGTAGGGGAATGGTCTAAATGATCTAACCCGTAATAAACCTACCTTTTTTCCCTCCAGTCTAAGTTTGTCTACCACTTCCTTTGCAGTTGAAGCAACACTTCCCATTATGACAAGAACATATTCCGCATCTTCCAATTTATATTCTTCAATTGTTCCACCATAGCTCCTTCCAAATGTTTCTTTAAATAATATATCAACATCATCAATTATTTTCAATGCATTTTTCATAGCCTCCTCCCCCTTACGCTTGTATTCCATGAATGGGCCTTCTGGCATCACTAATGATCCAAACCCTACGGGCATCTTTGGGTCCAGTTTATATTTTGGTTCATACTTTGGAAGGAATTTATCAACAATATCTTGATCTGGTATATCTACAGGTTCCATTGTATGTGAGAGTATAAATGCATCTTCAACTACCATTGATGGTAAAAGAACATTCTCATTTTCTGAAATTCTGTACGCCATTAATATACTATCAAGAACTTCCTGATTATTTTCAGTATAAATTTGTATCCAACCAGTGTCTCTTTGAGAAATTGTGTCTTGTTGATCACTCCATATTGACCAAGGCGGGCCTAAGGCCCTATTAACTACACTCATTACAATAGGTAATCTTGCACCAGCTGCCCAATGTAACATTTCATGCATGAGTGCCAAACCATGAGAAGAAGTTGCTGTAAATGTTCTAACTCCAGTATTTTCAGCAGCTATACAGGCAGCCATTGCAGAATGCTCACTTTCCACTCTTATATATTTTCCTTCAAATTCACCGTTAGCAATAAATTCTGCAATCTTTTCAACAATAGTAGTTTGAGGTGTAATTGGGTATGCAGCCACTACCTGTGCTCTAGCAAGTTTTGCCCCCCATGCAGATGAATAATTTCCTGTCAGCATTTTCATCATATGAACTCATTCCTCCAATTTTTCCTCAAATACCATATCAATACATTTTGCAGGACACTCATTTGCACATATTCCACATCCCTTACAATAGTCATAATCGATTTCTGGGGCATCAAGTTTTGATATTGCTTGATTTTTTGCAGGATATTTATTATTCTCTACAATTTTAATAGCTGGTTCAGGACAAAATTTCCAACATATCATGCATCTTATGCATTTATCATAAAGTATAACAGGTTTAAATGTCCTCCATCCACCTGTTTTATTATTAGTACTAGGCACTGTAGCTATTGGTGTAGGAAAATCATTCATTTCTTATCACCTTCACAGATTTATATGCCTCTTCTGCTGAGGCAAAATTTTCTTCAACCATTCTTGAGACATTTTCATTTATTGCCTTCTTAAGCGAATCTAAAGAAATAACACCACTAACAGCGGCATAAGCACCAAGAATTGAAGTATTTACTATTGGAGCAGAATGCGATCCCAAACTATGTTTTAATGCTATTTCAGAGGCATTTACAGTAGCTACAGTCTTTATATTAAACTTAAAATCTTCAGGATTTTTAACTGTATTAATGAGTATTAATCCATCATTTTTTAATCCTGCTGTAACATTTACAGTATTTACCAGTGAATGATCTAAGACTATTACATGATCAGGATTGTATATCTGTGACTTTACTCTAATTGGCTTTGTGTCTATTCTTGTAAATGCAGTTACTGGTGCTCCTCTTCTTTCCACACCAAAGTATGGAAATGAAGAAACATGTTTTCCTTCATAAAAAGCTGCAGTGGCAAGAATCTCTGAGGCAATTACAGCACCTTGACCACCTCTTCCGTGGAATCTAATTTCAAGCATTTTTAGCACCGATTCCTAATTGTATAATCATATTAAAAATTTTTCAAGCTAAGTGATATAAATAATTAACCTGATATAATATTTTGTTAAAGAAAAATTTTTATAAATGGAGAAAATAAAAGTTTTGTGAATGAATTACTTGAAGAAAGTTATATTGAACCAATAGTGATCCCAGGATTTATTTATAAAATCTGGAAAGAAAGATTGAAAGAAAATTATAATCTGGAAATTTGCAATGATGTAATAGAGGTTTTAATAAAAACATATTATGTAAGGTCTACTTGGAAATGGCAGCGAGCATATAAGAACATTGTTGATATATTTATGGAAAAAGGTTATTCAAAAAAAGAGTCAATATCTATGGCCCAAAAAATTATAAAAATTTTTGATAGTGGAATAATTAGAGAATAAGAATGGACAAAAAAGAACTTGAATTAAAGATAGAATCTTTGGAAAAGATTGAAAAAAAGAATCCATTACTAGAACAGTATGAAACTCCAGCAAATATTGTAGCCGATATAATTTTTATTGCAATTGATGATATAAAAGGCAAAGTTGTAGCTGATCTTGGATGTGGAAATGGATCTTTTTCATTAGGGGCTTATCTTATTGGTGCCAAAGAAGTGCATTGTGTAGAGATTGATGAAGATGTAATAAATATAGCTAAAAGAAACCTTAAAGAGATGAATGTAAAGTTTCACAATATAAATGTAATGGATTTTAATATAAAAGTAGACACAGTTTTAATGAATCCACCATTTGGTTATCAGTTACCTGGGGCAGATAGATATTTTATTATGAAAGCTCTAGAAATTTCAAATACAATCTATACATTACATCACAAAGAAGCAATAAAATATATTAAAAAATTTATCAAAAATAAGGGAGAGATAGTTTTGGAAAAAGATTATAAATTTAAAATTCCTTATAGTTTTAAATTTCATGAAATGAATATAAAAGAAATTGATGCAAAATTAATAAAAATAAAGGTGAAAAAATATGGATAAAATAGTATCTCCAGGAGAATTTCTTGGTACAATAGAAGAATATGTTCCAGGAACTAATGTCTTAGAAATGGAAGGAAAAATATATTCAAGTGTTCTTGGTAAAGTGGAAATTAATCAAAAACATATGACAATAAATGTGAGACCAATTCAGGAATTGCCAATTTTAAAAATTGGTGAAATTGTTTATGGAATAGTACAGGAACTTTATAACGAGTTTGTAATAGTCACGGTGGTAGGGATAGAAGGTATGGAAAGAGAAATTGTTGGGGGCAGACAGGATGGTATTATACATATTTCTAAAGTATCGGATAAGTATGTTGATGAAATAGGCAAAATGTTTAGGATTGGCGATATTGTAAGGGCAAAAGTAATTAAATCTAAACCATCCCTACAACTCACCACATCTGAACCAAATCTAGGTGTTGTGAGGGCACTCTGTATGAAATGTAGGAAACCCCTTAAAAGGAAGGACAATGTTTTATACTGTGAGTATTGTGGTAGAAATGAGACTAGAAAAATTGCAGTTGATTATGGAAATATTAAAATAAAAGTAAAAAATAAACCATTATGAGAGGAAAATTTATGAGGAAAAATAATGAATTAGAAAAATTGGATAATGAAGTAAAAAAACTTAGAAAAGAAGTAGATGAACTTAAATCTCTTATGCGCGAATTGGTACAAGTGGTTTTTAACGATGATGATGAAGTGGATGATAAGGGGCCATATCCAAACAATTGAGGTGATTTAATGGCAATGCCAATTAAAGTAATTGAAGAGTTTATGAATAAAAGGATTTCAATGTTAATGAAGGATAGTAGGATTTTAGAAGGAACGTTGATCGGTTTTGATGAGTATATGAATCTCATTATAGATGATACAGAGGAGAAGATAAATGACACTGTAAGAAAATTGGGTGTAGTTATAGTTAGAGGAAATAATATTTTAAGGATAGCTTCTAAATAAATATGGTAAAATGTAATCAATGTGGGGGCGAAATAGACGAAAATACACTTCAATGTAAGAAATGTGGTAAAAAGTATAGTAAAGAGGAATACAATTCACTCCTTTTAGAATTTATTATTGAATCTTTAAAAGGAGAAAATGAACCTAAAAATTATGAAAATATATTTGAAGAGATTAATGGATTAGAAAAGTGGTTGAAGGGCGAAGAGGAAAGAATAAAAGAGATTGAACTTGAGACAGGTAATTTGGAAAATGCCAAAATAGTTGAATTAAAGGAGGAGTTACTTGAGAAGAAGAAAGAAATAGAAGAAAAAAGTGAAGAAATTAAAAAAAGTTATGAGGATTTAAAGATTTTAAAGGAAAATATTAAGCTTGTAACTAAAAACATACTGGATCGCTTGAATTTTATTTACGATATAAAAAATAAAGAAAATCTTATTTTATTATTAGTTGAATATTCTGAAAAAATAAATGAATTGGAAAATCAAATTTTTGAATTAAAAATTGAAAATGAAAAGTTTAAGGAAATATTAAATCAGGCTAAGTATTTTTTAGATGCCAAAGATTATGATGAACTTAATAAAAAAATTGAAAATCTTTTAATGGAAAATGCAGAATTAAGGGCTGAAATAGAGAGTCTTCAAAACAGGGTAGAAATTCAAAAAGAGTTATGGGAGGATTGGGTTTCATCACAGCCTGAAAATATTAAAGATCTATCTCAAAGGGAAATGAAAGTTAAGGAACAGGAAATTTTATTAGAAAAACAATTAAAGGAGCTGGGGGAAAAGGAAAAATTATTTCAGCTAAAGCAAGTACCAATTGATGCTGAAAATATTAAAAAATTGGAAATTGAAAAAGAAATTCTTAAGTCTGAAGTAGATAGGTTGAATTCTTTAATTAAAGTAATTTCATCAGGCAATACTGATATTTTAAATAAAACAGAAGAAATATTAAATGTTGAAAAAATTAAAATGGAAAATCAGAATTTAAAAAGTCAGGTAGAAATACTAGAAAAGGAAATTAAAGATCTTAAAGAAAAATTGAAATTCAAGGAAGAGGAATTTTCAAGAAGGGAGCAGGATCTATTATTTAGGGAGAAGAAGGTAGAACAAATGATGCGCGAACTTGAATCGCAAAAAATTGAGATAGAGGAATTGAAAAAATTGGAAAAAGAACATAAAATAGAGGATTTAAATGAATTAATAAAAAGAAAAGAAGAGCAACTGAGGGAAAAGGAAAAATATTTGAGAGAAAAGGAAAAAGAATTAGATGCTAGAACAAAAGGAATAATAGAAAAGGAAATTGCAATGTCTCAGGAAGAGATTGTTTCAGAAATAAAAGAACAGAAGGTAAAAACCGGAACTAGAAGGTTGGACGATCTTCTTTATGGCGGATTTCCACTTGGATCAAACATAATAGTTTATGGTCCTGCTTATACAGGTAAGGAGGTACTAATTTATTCTTTCCTTGCAGAAGGCTTAAAAAAAGGAATTCCTGCGCTGGTAATCCTCACAGATAAAACAATAGAAATATTTGAAGAGGATGTAAAATATGTTCTTCCCACATGGGATACATATGTGGAAAATGGTCTCGTTAAATATTTGGATGCTTATTCAAAGACAATAGGTGAAAAATCTGATAGGAAAAATGTTATTTATATAGATTCACAGACAGATATAAATGGCATAGTTGAAGGTATAGACAAAATAGTTTCTGAATTGAAATCAAATTATAAGTATTATAGATTAGCATTTTTCTCACTTTCAACAATATTGACATTTCTTGATGCACCTACTGTTGTAAGATTTTTGCAACCATTTACTACTAAAAGAAAAAAAGAAAGGGCAGTTTCATTATATCTTTTGGAAAAGGGACTCCACGAAGAGAATGCAATACAACTTGTTTCACATTTGATGGATGGTACAATTGAATTCAAATTGGAAATGGGCAAGGTATATTTACAAGTTAATGGAATTACTGAGGCACAGAGCAGATCCTGGATAGAAATTTCTCCATCTAAGAGTGGAATAATTATGGGATCTTTTACCCTAGGGCATATAAGATGAAGATGAAATTATTTTATTTTAAAAATAGAAACGAACTTAAAAATTTTGTGAATACACTGAAGGAAGAATTTTTAAATAAGGATGGTGAATTTATTTACTTTATTGAAGAAAATAAAATGTTAATAATGTATAATGGTGAAATTAATGGTGGTTATGACTCATATATTATAGAATCATTGGAGGAAGTTCCTGAAATCTTAAGAAAAATAAATTTTAAAACATTTGCAGTTAGATCTAAAAGAAGAAGAAAAATGGAAGATAACAGAATTCTTGGCCAAATAATAAAAGAAAAGTTGGGAAAAGATGTAAATTTAGATAATCCAGATATTACAATATATTTGGAAAATGTAGGTAAATTTAATGTGATATTTATAAAATAAAAATAGAAAAATTTTTGATTGAAAAGTATATATAAATCATAGACATAATAGTGTTAATAGAAAATGAAATAATCCTGAAAAATTAATTATGAATGTTTGATAAAAGTATGGAGCCGTGGTAGCTCAGCTGGGAGAGCGCCAGACTGAAGATCTGGAGGCCGCCGGTTCAATCCCGGCCCACGGCATATTTTTAATAATATTATTTCTATTCATGATTTATGAAAACTTGGTATGGTGAATTTCAAACAAAAGATGTTAGGTTACAAGTAAAGGCCATTAAATTATTATTTTCTGGAAAATCAAAGTATCAAAAAATAGAATTGGTGGAAAATGCTACCTATGGAAAAGTGCTATTCCTTGATGGAACTTTTCAATTGACAGAAAGGGATGAATTTATTTACCATGAAATGCTTGCCCATATTCCACTCTTTTCCTTAGAATCACCAAAAGAAATTTTGATTATAGGAGGAGGGGATGGTGGTCTTGCTAGGGAGTGTCTTAAACATAAGGTTGAAAATGTCCATTTAGTAGAAATAGATGAAATGGTGGTGGAAGTATCAAAGAAGTATTTGCCTACATTGAGCAATTCATTTAATGATAAAAGATTAAATTTGGTTATTGATGATGGATCTAATTTTGTAAAAAATACTAATATGAAGTTTGACGTTGTTCTTATAGATTCAACCGATCCAGTAGGTCCTGCCAGTACATTATTCACGGAAGAATTTTATAGAAATGTAAAAAATATATTAAAACCGGGGGGTATATTAGGATCGCAAACAGGTACACCTTTTTTATATCCTGAACATTTGAAAATTGCTTACAATAATATGAAAAAAGTTTTCAAATATGTTTCTGTTTATCTTGCCACAATTCCAACATATCCTTCTTCTCTATGGAGCTTCACCTTTGCATCGGATAATGAAATAAAAAGAAAAAGAGATTCTGAATTTAAAACTAAATATTATAATGCTAAAATTCATGATAACAATTTATTGCCAGAATTTGTCAAGGAGATAATTCAATGAATCTTCCACTCTTTCTTCTTTTCTTCAAGTATTTTTTCATGATTTGGACCAAGTTTATATGAAATTATTTCCAAATCCTTTAGATTTTTCAAGAATTTTGATTTACTTTCAGAATTTATATATTCCTTGAATTTTCTTAGTTTTTTAAGTGTGTCGTAAAAATAGTATAGGCCGATAAAAAAGGCTATGATTGAAATAAAAAATATCCAATAAATCCAGTCACCAATAATATTATGAAAACTTTTTACATAACTTGGTGGATAATTTGAAAATATCCCTAATGTTGTTAATATTAAAAATATTAATCCTATCGCCATTATTACGAAAGAAATGTATATAATATATTCTCTCCACATCCTGAAATTCATTGTTTAAATGGATTGCATAGCACTATTTTATTCTTTCCTTAAGTTTTATAAATACATTTTATATTTTTTAGAATTTTAAAATATATATTTAAAAATTTTATTACAATATTAAAAATTTTAATATAAAATATTTTTTCTTAAATAATCAATCATTTTATCTAAGGCATTTTTTCTATGTGAAATAGCATTTTTTTCTGAAATATCCATTTCTGCCAATGTTTTATTTTTTCCATTTGGTACAAAAATTGGATCATATCCAAAGCCATTTTTTCCCTTTTCTTCTAGGGATATTTGGCCATTAAGCACACCTTCAAAAAAGTGAAAATCCTTCCCATCAAAAAATCCAATTATAGAAATGAATTTTGCATTTCTATCATCTGCACCTTCAAGAAGTTTTAATATACCTTTATTCCCTATTTTTGACTGTACATATGATGAATATGGTCCTGGAAAGCCATTTAATGTTGATATAAACAAGCCAGTATCTTCTAAAAAAAATGGTTTGTTAATTAATTTACTAACATATTTCATTGAAAACTCTGCAATTTCTTTCAATGAATCCGATTGTATTTCTGGATATTCATAATTAAACCATTCAAGTTCCATGCCCTTTTCTAAAAACATTTCTTCATATTCCATATACTTATTTTGATTGTGTGTTACAATTATCATGAGTATCTCCTCCTCATTTCTATTTCTTTCATTCTATGAACATTTTCAATTCCATCCGGATAATTCTCAATGTAACTTTGAAGAATTATGTTAAAATGGTTCATACCATTTTCATGTGTGCTGTAAAGTGATTCCTTTAAAAGGTGAAGATCAGTTCCAAATTCCTCTATCTTTGAATTTAATTCCCCCATTGAAGGATCTATAAAATAAATTTTCTCACCATCATACATAATATTACTTGTTGTTAAATCACCGTGTGAAATACCATTTTTATGCAAAATTGCTACATATTCTCCTATTTTTTTATCAAAATATCTTTTTATTTCTTCATTTAAATTATCAAAAATTTCCCTTAAAGTTCTCCCATTTATCTTAGTTAAATAAATTGTATAATTCTGTAAATCTATGTCAAGAATATAAGGAGCATTAATCCCAAATTTTTTCATCATATTTAGAATCTTTGCCTCCCTTTTTGTTCTCTCCTTCCTTAAAAATAAATCCAAATCATTTATTCTGTATCCCTTACTAATTCTCTCTTTTTTTATTGTTTTTATACCAACATACTGTGATTCTGTTATTTTTGCCTCAGCACCTGGAAGTTCATCATAATTTTTGTAGTGTAATTTTTCAATTACCCAGGGGGCCTCAATTGAATCTGCCCTGAACTTTTGATCTACAACAGTATCCTCAATTTTCATTCTTATACCACTTTTATACATTATTTCACCTAAATATGCAATCATAACCCCATTATCAACACATAAATCAGGTGGTGGTGCGTATAAATTAGCTCCTCTTTCATCTGTCATTTTTTTCATCATTTCAAAAAGTCTCTTGTTCCTTGCTACACCACCGGCTAGCAATACTTCATCCTTATGCAGATGAGCCAGGGCTCTTTCAGTTACCTCTGTCATCATTGAAAATACTGTTTCCTGAAGAGAATAGGAAAGATTTTCAATTGAAACACCTTCATTTGCAAGGGATTTAGCTGCAGTTAATATACCGGAAAATGATACGTCCATTCCTTTGATGGAATATGGGAGAGGATAATATTTATTTCCCTTTTTTGCCAATTCCTCAATTTTAGGTCCACCAGGGAAAGGTAAACCCATTTCTCTAGCAAATTTATCCAATAGATTTCCAATACCCATATCAAGTGTTTCTCCAAATACCCTATATCTACCTCTGAAATATGATATTATTTGTGTATTTCCTCCTGAAACATATGTCATTATTGGATCCTCTGCACCTCCAGTCAATTTTCCTATTTCAAGATGTGCAATACTATGATTTACTCCGATAATTGGTACGTTTAATTTAAGTGATATTGCTCTTGCTGCTGTTGCCACTGTCCTTAAACATGGTCCTAATCCAGGACCCTTTGAAAAAGAAACAAGTTCTACATCTTTGAGATTTAATTTTGCAATTGCTAATGCTTTTTTTAGGGTCTGTACAAAAACATTTGAATGGTGTATAGCTGCCTCTCTTGGATGTATTCCCCCCTTTTCGGGCAAGAACATTTCAATTACATTAGCAAGTATTTTTTCATCATCCATTATTCCTATTCCTAGAGTATGGGCTGTTCCTTCTATACCCAAAACTATCATTTTTCCACCTTTTACCATTAATTTTTCTTTCCAAAGAATTTTCATAATAAGTGTAGATTTCTTCAATAGATTTTGCATCTGAATAATTAAATATCATCTCACGAAATTCTAATATAACGTGAATACCCCTTGAACTAAGTATCCTAGATATTGTTTCTGTAAGTAATTTACCTTTTCTATCCCTATCAAATAGTATGATTATTTCTCTATAATTCTTTATGATTTCTTCAGTAAATTCTATTATTTTTTTACCATTGTTGAAAATTATGATTTGTCCCTTTAGGCCTACCTTACGCAATGAAATTAAATCCCTTTTTCCTTCTACTATCACAGGGATTTCATCATTTTTTTCAATCAAAAGTTCTATTGTTTTCAAAAATTTTTCATCATTCATAGGCCTTTCACTTTTTCTAATATAATTAACATTCTTTCACTCTTTTCCTTTAAAAATTTCTCTCCGTTGTATCCTCCAAAAATTTTTTTAATCTTTAATCCAGCATACGTTACTATTTCTTTAATTTCATCATAATTCTCAGGGTACAAATATAAAATGGATGATTCCCTTCTATATTCTCCCATTTCAAAAATATCATAGATATAGGTTAACTGCAAGGTTTTCATATCATTTGAAAATATTGGTACAAAAAATCTGTAAATTTCAAGATTGTTTTTTCTTTTATAATCTCCTAAATATACAACACCTTCCTCAAAATCAGGTGGCATCACAATATCAATAAAAATATTTCCATTGTCTTTTAAATGGTTCTTAGCATTTTCAAGTACTTTTACTTTTTCTTCAGTTTTAAATAACAACAAAGAATTGAGGCCAATTATTATATTATCAAATTTCTTTAATATGGAAAAATTTCTTGCATCCCCCAATACTGTATTAACATTCTTATCTTTCAATTTAACTTGAGAAAGCATTCTTTCATCATTGTCCAAGCCCCATCGATCATTTAAATGTTTTAAATTTCCAATGATTCTTCCTGTACCGCACATCAATTCGAGAGTTGAGCCTTTGGATATTTTATTTCTATAAAAATTTACATCATCAACTAAATCACCATAAAGCATATCGTAATATTTCCATTCTATGTCATAAATTGAATTCAAGTACATTTAAAGCTTATATCCTATCTTCCTTAAAAATTCTTTTCTTTCTTTTTTATCCTCCTCCCCCTCCACTCCTAACGGCTTAAAACCATCCATTATCCCTAAAATAGCACGCATTTCATTATCTTCAAATAATACAATTTTTAATGGGTTTGATGTTGCAGCATATAATGTTAAAATTTCCTGAACATTTTTTATATTATTAAGAACATTTATTGGATATACATTCTTAAGCATTATTATAAAGAAATGCCCAGCTCCAACATTCAATGCATTTTTTATTGCATATTTTACAAGTATTTCATCATTTCCTTCATATCTAACTAGCCTTTTTCCTGAAGCTTCACAGAATGCAAGCCCGAATTTTGCATTTGGTGAAGAGGTTATTAATGCTTCATAAAGATCTTCAGCTGTTTTAATAAAATGGGTTTGACCCACAATTACATTTATTTCAGGATCAGGTTTTTCAATTTCCACTATTGTTATTCCCATAATTTTTTAAATTCAATTTTTTTATTTAATCATTACGGTAGGGTTATGATTTCAATGACAAATTACATTTAATACAATATCTTCATTTCAAATAACAATTGTTTTAAATCAAAGTTTCTTACCCTTACATATAAGATTAACGAAATTATCTATATTCTATTACATTTTTTTTTGTTTATCTATCTTCTTTGCGTAAGGTATTAAAGAAAATAGCAAATTCTTTTTGAAACATTTTAAACTTATTATGATTGTTTAATTTGAATATTTTTCTAACCTCTATTTCATAATTTTTTTATTAAAGAAGTTGATACCAAATATTAATATTCATTTTTTTAATAATTTTCTTATGAATTATGGAGATTTGATTGGATTATTGAATGGAAAGGTTTATGTTCTTAAAATGAGTGGTAAAAAGGAGTGGATCCCTGGATTAGGGGTAATTGATACAGAGAAATTTAGAGATTACAACTATGGTGATAAAATAAACATTTTAGGATTAAATTTCCTAATAGTTAAACCAACTCTGGAGGATATACTTTCTAACATGGAAAGAATTACACAAACAATCATTTTAAAAGATATGATTTATATGATTGGGAAATCAGGGATATCATCAAGCAGTAAGGTAGCTGAAATTGGTGTGGGTTCCGGTTTTCTTACAGTTGGTATTCTTTACTATATTAGACCATCAACATTACTTGGCTACGACATATCTGAAAAAAATTTGGTGCATGTAAAAAATGTACTTGATTGGTTAGGTTGGATTGATTATTTCAAGCCATATAAAATTGATAATGAGTTAAATACAAATTATAATGAATTTGATGCAATTTTTGTGGATATTCCAGACCCTAAAATTTATTTAAAAGATTATTATAATTCTCTAAAATTTAATGGAAGGTTAATTGTTTTTTTACCAAACATAACACAGGTCATAGATTTTGTTCGGGAACTAAAAAATTTTGAATTTAGAAAAAATAGTATATATGAGATAATGGAAAGGGAATGGATTTATGGCCAAAGAGAAATGAGGCCATTAAATACAGGTATTTTGCATACAGCTTTTATTATAATAGTAATAAAATGAGTAAAGAAAAATTTATATATTACTAGATATTAACCATTATTGAACAACCTAATGTTAATATGGAGGTGATAAAAATGGTCTTCAAAAGGAGAAGGGATGAAGATGAATTTGATTTCGATTATTTCTTTGATGACTTTGAAGAAGAATTTAAGAGAATGAATGAAAGGATATCTAGAATATTAAACGAGCTTTCAAGGCATATGAGTGATGTTCAGGGGCCCTTCGTTTATGGATTTACAATGAAAATTGGACCGGATGGTAAACCTAGAATAGAGGAATTTGGCAACGTTCCTAAAGTTGGCATTGGTGAACTTGAAGGCTATAGGGAACCTTTAGTGGATGTTTCAGATGATGAAAAGAATGTTTATGTTACAGCAGAACTTCCTGGAGTTGAAAAGGAACAGATAAACCTTCAAGTAGATGAAAATACAATCATAATAAAGACAGATGTTCCTGAAAGGAAGTACTACAAAGTGATTGAACTCCCAGAAAGAGTAAAGCCAGAAACAGCAAAGGCATCCTATCATAATGGTATATTGGATGTGACAATAGAAAAGGAACAACCAAAAAAGAAGGGTGGAACCAGGGTAAAGATAGATTGAACTATGACAGATATAGATTCAATACTTTCAGCTATAGAAAATAAGACGAGGAGGGAAATACTCTCCAGGTTAATCCATGGAGAGATTTACCCTCTACAACTTTCAAGGGAATTGGGAATATCACAACAAGCGGTGATGAAACATCTTTATTTACTGGAAAAAACAAAAATTGTAAGGATGAAAGGCACAGAAAAGAGCGATGTGGGCCCAAATAGGAAAATTTATAGTCTTGATGAAAGTTTTATTTTAAATATTTATTTAACCCCTTATTTTTTTGATATAAGGAAAAAAAGTCTAGATATTTCAGTTGACAATTTTGAATTGGATGGAAATCCAATTGAAATGCTTAAAAAAATTGATAGTGAAATTAAAGAACTGGAAGATAAAATTGCTGAAAAAATAAGTTTGAAAAGGAAAATACTTTCTAAGATAGATAATGAAATAATTCCAAAAATAAACTCTGAAATAGAGAGAACAATATTCTATGAATTTATAAAATCCTGGGATAACAATTATGTATCCTATGAGGTGGGATTACCTAGATATATCGTGGATCAAATAATAAAGAGGATATTCGATGAATATATTTGATAGAAATTTTAAAGAATATGAAATTTGGTTTGAGAAAAATTGGATAATTTTTGAAAATGAAGTAAATTTATTAAAGTCATTTATAAAAAATAAAAAAATAGGTATAGAAATTGGTGTAGGAACTGGAAGATTTGCACAAATTTTAGGTACAAAATTTGGTATAGATATCAGTCTAAATATGTTGAGAATAGCAAAAATGAGAGGAATTGAAGTTTTATTGGCGTTTGGTGAGAAAATACCTTTTAAAGATGAAACATTCGATTATGCAACATTGATAGTCACCATATGTTTTTTAAATGATCCTAAAAAGGTATTGAATGAAATAAATAGAATAATCAAGAAAGATGGTAAACTTTATTTAGCATTTATTGAATCTGAAAGTAAATATGGAAAATATTATGAAAAATTAAAAGAAAACAATGTATTCTATAAAGAGGCAAAATTTTATTCTTCAAAACAGATAAAAGAGCTTTTACAAGATTCAAAATTTGAAGTAGTTAGATGGGCACAAACCTTATTTAATGAACCTGGAGTTCAAATCAAGGAAAAATGGGAATCAGGAAATGATAAGGGATCTTTTATAGTTGTTGAAGCTAAAAAATTAACTCAGCGAGCGGGAAGTCCCCTTGACTTGGCAAGGGGATGAAAGCGCGCAAAGTTATCTATAGTTGTACTTGGAGAAAAGAATGCATTCTGTATATGCATTACAATACCATTTCATACAGGTCGTGAGATATAGAAGGCAGATCTTCATGGATAGATTATTGATTTCCTCAAACAAATAATAAGAGGAATAAGTTATGCCCTTCATGCCATTCAATATTTGATAGAGATGTAGGTGCTGCAAATAAGATAAAGGAAGAAGGGCTTTGTTTAAGGAACCTAGGCTAGATTTTCGCAGAGGACTATGCATCTACAAGTAGCATGTTCGGATACATAAATCATATTCCTGTGAAAGCAAGCATTGCAGTTGAAGAGAGAAGCCCCAAAGTTACGGGCAAGGCAGAAACCCATCCGTTAGGGTAGTTCACTGTATAACTAATACCTTATAATCTTTTGATTTTATTGTTTCTATTAAATTTCCAATAAACTTATCTCCAACTGGATAATTTTCCCTTTTTTTTAGAGCTATTACGTCCACAGTTCCCTTTATTTTATCTAAAATTTCTAAAATATTTCCATGAATATTTTCATAACCAATGTATGAAATTTTTTCATCTGGAGTGTAAACTAGTATGTCCGAAGTAATATCCTTAACATACTTTAATACAGAGGAATCACTTTCATCAAAATAAATTACTAATACCTTCATATTATTCACATTTATGCCACTCAGCCCGCCCGTCTTTCATCATCCTTCAGTATTTATTGGGATCATCATTGTGGCAATTTATTTATGTCAAATTGCTTAATAAATTTTTCATTTTAAAATTTTTTATAAAAATAAACATAAAATTTCAATAAAATACAATTATTTAAGAAAAAAATTTTAAAATTTTAGATTTGTTAAAATGAAATCTTTAAAATATTGAATTGTATTATAGGTTTAGTGAGATATCTATGTTAGGTGGATATTTAATTGTAGCAGTAGCATTCCTATTTACAATGTTTGCCGTGTTTATGCTTCTTTGGATTGAAAATAAGATTTCTATGAAGCATAAAGAAAAATATAGGAATGATACCTATGAATGTGGTGAAAAAACTATAGGAGATGCCAAGGGCCCTATTCATTTACAGTATTATTTCGTTGCAATTATGTTTACTGTATTTGATGTGGCTGTTGTGCTTTTAATACCTTGGGCATTTGATGCAAGAAATTTAATACCAGAATACTTAATTTCATTTACTTTTATAGGTATAATGCTTGTTGGCTTATTATATGCAGTAGAAAAAGGTTATATGGAGTGGAAATAAAATGACAGATTCAATTTTTTTTGCCAAATTAGAAGAAATTATAAATTGGGGAAGAAGTAATTCTGTATGGCCGTTTACTTTTGGACTTGCCTGTTGTGCTATAGAAATGATGGGTACGCAGGGATCACATTATGATATTGGTAGATTTGGTAGTGAAATTTTTAGAGCTTCACCTAGGCAGGCAGATTTGATGATAGTTGCAGGAACAGTTACAAAAAAGATGGCACCAAGGGTGAGAAGACTTTACGAACAGATGGCATCACCAAGGTATGTTATCGCTTATGGATCCTGTGCTACATCTGGAGGCCCATATCAAGGAGCATATTCAGTTGTTATGGGTGTGGATAAGATAATCCCTGTTGATGTTTATGTCCCTGGTTGTCCTCCCACTCCAGAGGCATTGATTTATGCAATCAACAAATTACAGGAAAAAATTAGAAAAGGGGAGGCAGGAAGATGATTTTAGATCAAGGAAAAATGAAGGATGGTAACGATTATATCCTTGTTGATAAAGAATCATTAATAGAACATTTAAAAGATTTGAAAGAAAAAGGTTATAATTATCTAGTTCTAATGAGTGCAGTTGATTATATTGATTACAGAGAGGTAGTTTATCATCTTTCTTCATATATGGAAAATAAGATTATTGTTTTAAAGGTAAGAACAAAGGATGATATTCTTCCAAGTGCTACTTCTCTTTGGGCTTCTGCTAATTGGTTTGAAAGGGAAATCTATGATTTAATGGGAATAAAATTTGAAGGGCATCCGGATTTAAGAAGAATATTTCTTCCAGAGGGTTGGGTAGGTCATCCATTACGTAAAGATTACGATATGAGTAAGGAACAGTATGTTAATATGAATGAGGATGGTACAGACACAGTAAGTTTTGATCCAAAAGATGGGTGGTAAGATGGAAGAAAGGATTATTGATGTTAATTTTGGGCCTCAACATCCATCCACGCATGGTGTACTGAGGCTGAAAGTAAAATTAAATGGTGAAACAATAGTGGAGGCACAGCCAATCATTGGATATCTACACAGAAATGCGGAAAAATTATCTGAAAGTAAGTTTTATCCATCAGTTCTAATATATATTGATAGATTGGATTATATTAGTAACCATAACATGGAGCTAGGTTATGTTCTCGCTGTGGAAAAACTGGCTGATATCTCAGTTCCAGAAAGGGCACAATGGATAAGAATGATGGTGGCTGAACTAAATAGAATTGCCAGTCATCTTATTTGGCTGGGAACAATGGGTCTCGATCTTGGTATGATAACGCCATTTTTCTATACCTTTAGGGAAAGAGAAAAAATAGTTCAAATCTTTGAAATGCTTTCAGGTGCTAGGCTAACATATAATTATATAAGTATTGGTGGTGTTTATAAAGATATACCGGGAGAATTTAAAGAAAAATTTTTGGAATTTTATAATGAATTTCCCAAAAGATTAGATGAAATACAGAAAATATTTGATGAAAATGAAATATTTATTCAAAGGATGAAAGGAATAGGTTACCTTTCACCAGAAGATGCAATGAATTATAGCATAACAGGGCCAGTATTGAGGGCTAGTGGTATTAAATATGATATTAGGAAAAAATTTCCATATCTTTACTATGATAAGGTGGAGTTTGAAATTCCCACATCATCCGATTGCGATAACTATGCAAGATATAAGGTAAGGATTGAGGAGATGAAACAATCATTAAGAATTGCAAAACAAGCTTTTGATAAAATGCCTGATGGTGAATATTTTAATCCTGTTTACAGGAAACAAGGCCTTTTAAAAATAAAAGGAAAGGGTGAAGTTTATTCTAGAACAGAATCACCAAGAGGAGAATTTGGGGTATATATTGTGGGTGATGGTACATATAGACCTTACAGGGTAAGGATAAGATCTCCAGCATTCCATAACCTTTCCGCCACAAATATAATGGTAAGGGGATTAAAGATTGCGGATATGGTGGCTACTCTATCCACACTCGATCCAGTTTTTGGGGAGGTGGACAGATGAATATACTGGATTTTATAAATTTCATTTTAAAATATATAGGAATAAATTTTGGTGTATACGGTATATATGGAGAATATTTACAGGAAATACTTGTTTATTTAATAGCTTCCATATTAATATTGTTGGCAGCATCCATTACAATAATAGTTGTAATTTACATTTTTAGAAAATATATGGCAGACCTCCAACAAAGGATAGGCCCAAATAGAGTAGGCCCATACGGAATATTTCAGCTAATTGCAGATGCATTAAAAATATTTGGAAAGGAGGACATTATTCCTGATAGGGCCGATCCAATTTTATTTAGATTCGCTCCATATATTGTTTTTACATTTTTAGTTTTATCTTATCTTATAATTCCCTATGGGAATCTTTTAGGTATAGATCTTACATTTGTAAATGTAAAATACACACTTCTTCTTATTATAGGATTTTCGGCAATTGCGCCAATAGGTGAAATAATAGCTGGATTATCCTCAGGGAATAAATTTTCAATGTTAGGTGCTCTTAGGGCAGCAGCTCAGGATTTGAGTTATGAAATACCAATGGTAATTTCAGCATTGGGTGTTGTAATCCTTCTCTCAGGATACGGAAATTCATTAAATTTGGCATATATAGCAAAAAATCCTTGGCCTATAGCAATTTTAGAGCCAATAGGCTTTTTTGTCTTTTTTGTTTCCATGGTGGCAAAAATGGCTGTAGTACCATTTGATCTACCAGAAAGCGAAAGTGAACTTGTATCAGGATTTAATGTTGAATATTCAGGTTTAAGATTTGGTGTATTTTATCTCGGTGTTTTTGGAAGTGTCTTTTTGGCTTCCCTTTTCATTTCTGTTGTTTATCTAGGTGGTGGCAGTGATTTCATAATTTTTGGTTCTGGTTATTTCTGGCTTTTAATTAAGGCATTCATATTTATGTTTATATTTTTGACACTTTGGATAGCTCTTCCCAGGATTAGAGTAGATAAATTCATGAATTTTGGTTGGAAGATCCTCCTTCCACTTTCGATTATAAATCTTATCTGGAGTGTTCTTCTTGTTACTCTGGGGGTGTATTAGAAATGAAGGGTATAATTAAGGGAATGGTCCAAGTATTAAAACATCTATTTAGGAAACCTGTAACTGTACAATATCCAGAAGAAAATATACCTTGGCATACCAAAAGGTTTAGGGGGAGGGTAATCCTAAATCTTGATACTTGTATAGGATGTACATTATGTTCCCAAATATGCCCAAATCATGCAGATCATATGGTTTTTTACGATTATGATAATGGAAAAAATAAAAGAAAAATTTATCCTGCAGTAAACATTGGCGTATGTACCTATTGTGGGTTATGTCAAGAAGTCTGCCCCACAGGTTCCATAAGATTATCAAATGAATTTGAACTTGCCTATTTTGACAAGGATTTGGATTATTTGCCTGATAGGTTATCAAGAAGTGAGAAGGAGCTGATGAGACATGATTGAAATTATATTCCTTATTGTTGGTCTAATAGGTGTGGCATTTGGTATATGGGCAGTAAGTGAAAAAAATCTATTACGTGCTGCCTTAGCATTAACATTTTTCCTCCTTTCAATTTCTTCATTATATGTTATATTAAATGCTCAATTTCTTGCTATGGTACAAATTCTTGTATATGTGGGTGCAGTCATTATACTTATTTTATTTACAATAATGCTTACAAGAGGTGAGGAAGTTGAAAATTAATTTTGCAGCAATAATATTATCAATTCTTTTCTTTATTTTTGTTTATCTATTTTTCCCTTCAAATATTGGAAATATTTCTTGGGGTGTTGAAAATCTTAGTTCTGTTGCATTGTTATCGTTAAAGTACTATGCTTCAATTTTCCTTGTTATGGCATTTCTTTTAGTTGGTTCAATGTTAGGATCATTCTATCTTGCCTCAAAGGAGGAGAAAAGATGATACCGATGATATATGTTTTAACCATTAGCTTAATGATGTTTACAGTTGGTTTATATGGTATACTAACAGTTAAAGGTGGAATTAGATTAATCATAAGTATTGAAATACTTATAAACAGTGGGAACTTAAACATAGTTGCTTGGGCAGTAAAATTGGCCAATGCCAACGGTATTCTTTTTGTTCTATTCTCAATAGCAATAGCAGCAGCCGAATCTGCCGTAGGATTTGCATTATTTGTAGCATTATATAGAGAAACAAAGGGAATAGGTTTAAAATCCCTGATGGATCTGAGGTGGTAAAATGTACGATTATGTATTGGCCGGAATTTTAATTTTCCTTATTCCACTTATAATGTTTCCAGTAATTCTTTTATTAGGAAAAATAAAAAGGGAAATCATTAATCTCTCTGGAATAATAGCAACAATCTCAATTTTCATATCATTTTTATTGTCATTTTATATTTACTATATTGGTAAATATTTTGATTATGAATCCTCTTGGTTTTATAATTTTACTTGGGGAATATATATTGATCCATTATCCATATCAATGGCCCTTATGGTTTCAGGTGTATCATTCCTTATACATATGTTTGCAATAGGTTATATGGGTAAAGATCCAAATAAACATATTTATTTTGCTGAAACAACACTATTCACAGGGGGAATGCTTGGTGTTGTTTTGAGTGCAAATATGGTAATGTTTTTCCTCTTTTGGGAATTGGTGGGACTATGTTCTTATCTTTTAATTGGATTTTGGTGGTTTAAGCCAAACGCTGCATCTGCTGCTAAAAAAGCATTCATTGTTACAAGGGTAGGGGATGTTTTATTAATTCTCGGACTTGCAGTACTTTATTGGCAGTTTATCAAATTTGGAAATCCACTCTCAGTATCCACAATAATACAAAATGCTCATAATGTTGATAAATTTCAGCTTGCACTTGCAGGAGCATTAATTTTAGGAGGAGCTGCAGGGAAATCGGCACAATTTCCTCTTCATGTATGGATACCTGACGCAATGGAAGGCCCCACAACAGTTTCTGCATTAATTCATGCTGCAACAATGGTAACAGCGGGTATTTACCTCGTTGCAAGAATCTTTCCAATATACATATTTGCACTTCCATGGGCAGGTTACTTAGTTTTATATATAGGGGCATTCACTGCATTTCTCGCAGGCACAATGGGATTGGTAATGAATGATATAAAAAGAATTCTTGCCTATTCAACAATAAGTCAGTTAGGGTATATGTTGGCTGCATTGGGACTTGGTATTGTTGCAAATCAAAGTACCATATCTATAAGTATTTATCACCTTATAGTGCATGCATTCCTCAAGGCTTTACTGTTTCTTTCAGCTGGCGCAATTCTGTATTCACTTCTTGATATAAGGGATATTAGAAAGATGGGAGGCTTGTGGAAAAAGATGCCAATAACAATTTCTACTATGTTTATAGGAGCCCTTACATTGGTAGGATTTCCACCTACCGCAGGTTATTTCAGTAAAGACGAAATTATATCACTCTCATATCTTTTTTCCACACAAAATCCAGGTATTTTCTATTCCTGGTTGTTATTGCTTATTGGTGCTTTTCTTACTACACTTTATACATTTAGAATGTTTTTCACAGTTGCCCTTGGGAAACCAAAAAGTTATGCTGCAGAACATGCTAAGGATCCACCTTGGGTGATGCTAATTCCTCTTATAATACTTTCAATACTTTCATTAATTTATGGTGTATTTCAAGAACAATTCTATAATTATTTCGGTGAAAAAATCTCAATTACAATACCTCTTTACATAGAGTTATTACCTCTCGTATTGGTTATTCTTGGCATTTATTTAGCTTGGATATTTTATGGTTCTAAGAGATTTTCACCGGAAGCTGTTGCAAGAAGATCAGGAATTTTTTATACAATTGTGAAATATAAGTATTATCTTGATTATCTATATACAAACATAATTGCGGATAGGATAATTGTCTTCATATCCCACACAATATCAATGTTTGATAAATATGTGGTGGATGGATTTGTTAATTTGGTTGGAAGGAGTGTCAATTATTTTGCATCAATAACAAGAAAATTACAAACAGGGATTGTTCAAAATTATGCCACAATTTTAATATTAGGTCTAATAATATTTTTGTTACTAGGTAAAATTTTGGGGGTGATTTAAAATGATATTGTTACCTTTTCTTTTACTATTACCTCTCATATTTTCAATAATACCTCTATTCAGCGGTAAAAATGCAAAATTTGTATCATCAATATTATCCTTTATTATGGTAATTTTTGCTGTGATCTTTTATTTTTATATTAATACCATTTTTACAACTTCACAATTTTTAGGCATAGACTTGTCTCTTTCTGTTACATACCTTTCCTATCCCCTAATATTGCTTGTATCTATAATAGTATTTATTGCAATAGTTTACCAGGAAAAAACAATTGAACCATCATACTTTTCATATATTTTGTTTCTTGAATTTTCACTCTTTGGAGTGTTTCTTACTCAAAATATATTCATTTTTTACATATTCTGGGAGTTAGTTTTAATACCATCTTACTTTATGATAGGAAAATGGGGAGAGAAAAGAAAGGATTATACAGCACTTAAATTTCTAATTTATACTCATGTTGGTTCAGTTTTAATGCTTGTTTCAATATTTATAGTTTCCTACCAATACTATTTGATTAATAATAAATTTAATTTTGATTTTAATGCATTCTTTACTAATTTACCCTCAGGTAATATCTATTATGTGGTAGTTCTAGGGTTTTTCCTGGCATTTTTTATAAAGTTGCCAACATTTCCACTACATACTTGGGCTCCAGATGTATACGTTGAATCACCTACAACATCATCCATGATTTTTTCAGGATTACTTTCTAAAATGGGTGCATATGGTCTTTTTGCCATATTTATACATTTTAAAGATGTTAGTTTAGGATGGTTCATATTATCTTTAGGAATTTTAACCCTCATATATGCTGCATTTTCAGCTCTATCTCAAAAGGATTTAAAGAAAATGGCTGCCTACACAAGTATAGGTCATATGGGATTCATATCAATATCCTTGGGCGTTTATTTTGTTTCTGGATCAGTGCTGGCCCTCATTGGTGGGATGTTTATGATGTTTGCACATGGGCTAATAATACCTATTATTTTTGGCACTATAGGTTCAATTGAAAGATCTACAGGCACAAGAGCCATAAGAGATCTTGGAGGTCTTACAAAAATGATGCCAAATCTTGCATTTTTAATGACTGGAGGTTTTCTTGCATCCTTGGGTTTACCAGGCCTTGCCGGATTTGTAGCAGAATTTTCTGTTGTGATAGGATCTTGGCAAACATTAACCTACATTTCATTCCTTATTGTTTTTGGTCTAGTAGTTTCTGCTAGTTATCATATATGGGCTCTTCAGAGGGTGATATATGGTCCATACAATAATTATCTGGGGAAGATTGATGATATGATACCAAGGGAATTTTGGCCAATGCTTATACTATTCCTTTTGGTATTAATTTTTGGAATTTATCCAACTCCTATATACTCTCTATTCCAATACTATTTGGGAGGTGTTGCATAATGGAAATTCTTATCCTAAAAATTTTACCAGCATTCATATTATTTTCATTTGGTATTATTGCCATACTATGGTCATTTTTAACAAACAATAATAAACATTTTTCGTACATAACAATCTTAGGTGGATCTATTTCCTTCATATTTTTAATATTCAATTTTGGAAATGTTTACACAGATACGCTATTTGTATTTGATGATGCAGGTACTATTTTCTCAATTTTATTCGTATTTATAATGTTAATAATAGCTATATCATCAATGCATTTTGATTATTCACATCCGGAAATATTCTATTCATTACTAATGTTTTCAACAGGAGCTATGATTCTTGCAGCATATTCAAACAACTTAATTTCAATATTCATTACATTCGAAGCATCAAGTTTGTCTACATATGTACTTGCATCCTATCCAAAATCAAGAAAAACTTTGGAATCATCAATGAAATTTTTTGTAATAGGCGCGTTATCCTCTGCTTTTATAATTTTTGGTATTTCATTCTATTTTATATCCACAAATACATTTATGTTGGGTGTTGTATCAAATTCTGAATTATTCCTTCTTTCCCTTATATTACTTCTTGTAGGTTTTGGTTTTAAACTCTCACTTTTCCCATTTCATAGTTGGGCAATAGACACATATACAGGCGCAAGATCTCCAGTTGCTGCACTTTTGTCCACATCGAGTAAATTGATGGCGCTTGCAATTATGGTGAGGATCTTTATATTTACTTTTGATATTTCACTTTCCTATTATGTCCAATTATTTTTCATAATAATTTCAATTCTTACAATGACATATGGAAATGTAACTGCCCTTGTTCAAAAGGATGTAAAAAGGATGCTTGCATACAGCAGTGTGGCGAATGCAGGATATATTTCCTTAATTTTCACAATAACTACAGATCAAGCACTTTCATTAGCTCTCTCATCAATTCTTCTTTTCTCAATGGCATATATATTAATGAAAGGTGGAGCATTTCTTACAATGGAAGATTTTGAGTCCTCAGGTTCTTCACTTGAAAGTATGGCAGGACTTGGTAAAAAAAGGCCTTTATTAGCATTATCATTTGCAATATTATTATTTTCCCTTGCAGGCATACCTCCAACATTAGGTTTTATGGGTAAATATTTCCTATTCCTTAGCCTTATTGAAGGAAATCTTTGGTGGTTAGCAATAATTGCTGTTTTAAATTCCGCAATATCTGTTTATTATTATTTCAGGGTTATAATGTATATGTACTGGAAAGATTCCACAACAACAATCACATATCATAGGAATGTGGAATATGCTGTCTTTATTCTCTCCATATTAACAATTGTGGTGGGTATATTGACTCCATTTATCTTCGGTTATATTCATAATATGTGGTTTGTGGGAGGTGTAAATCCATGATAATGGAATTGTTTTATATTTCTATGCTAAATACAACATTGATATACGGTGAAATTAATGAGACCTATAAATGTTTAAAAAAGATGAAAAAATTGTATGGAAATAGGATAAGAGAAGGTCTTTCAAAATTGGCAGAAATACATATTGAAGCTCTTGAACAAAAAATTTCAATTTGCGAAGCAAAGGAAAAGATTTTAGAATTGGCTAAAGAATATCCTGAATCATTTCTTTTAAATAGGGAAAATATTGGAGATGCTAAAAAATCAGCTTATGGATACATACATAGACTTGAATATGCAATAAATAGGTATGATGTAAAATATCCTTACTTTAATATGCAGAGGTGTGACGATCTATGAAAGAATGTATTAAAGAATGGAAAGGTGATGAGGAATCTGCAGCAGAAATTCTTAGATGTTTTAAAGAGTATGGAGAAGATATTTACTTTAATGATTGTGAAGGTAGACTTTTTTTAGCTAGAGAGATCTGGGACAATTCCATTAGTGATTTAATGAAGGAAATAAGCAAGGTATTGAAAATCAACACTCGGGATGATTTTATAAATCTAAAGGAAAAATATAATTTGACGATGTACTGAAAATATTAATACATGAAAATAATCTTGAAACATATGTATATCATATTAAAGGTTGAAAAAAATAAATCTAAGAAAATTGAGGAATTATACAAAGACGATATTGTTTCAAGACAGACAATTATAAGAAGGGAAGCTTTATCACTTGGATTAAATGAAGAAAACATATATATTCTAGTGGAAGGTAGTGAGGAAGGCATTAGTAGAGCTAAAGAGATTTCAAAAGATTTTGCCATTATTCCTTCACAAACTGAAATGGAAAAAATTTATAAGAAATTCAAAGAACAGGATGAAAGTTCATTAGAAGGAATGGGCTCAATTTTTGGTTAAGTATGTTTCATATTGCGCTGGTGGATTCAGAACTTGAAACTGTCCCTCAGGAACTCTGGGGTCATCAATCAGTTTTAAAGCAAGCTAGGAGAAGAGGAAAGAAACCTGGTAATATATTGCTTGATTCAAATTTTCACCATGCTGCAATAAAAAAATATTTTCCAGGGGAAGAGAATAGAAGAGGAAGACCAGATATTGTTCAATATTTTCTTCTAAATACACTTGAATCACCTTTGAACCTTTCAGGAAATCTGAGGGTCTATGTGCATACAAGAGAAAATAAGGTAATTTTTTTTGATCCATCCACAAGAATACCAAAGAGTTATAACAGGTTTATTGGTTTAATGGAAGACCTATTCCACAACCATTATGTACCGAGTTCCAATAAACCACTTCTTTCAATTTTTGATATGGATATAAATGGATTAATCCAAAAAATAAAGCCTTCAAAAATAGTTGTTTTGAATGAAAAAGGTAATAAAATAAAAATAGATGAGATTATTGAAGATAATATGTTTTTTCTGATTGGAGGTTTTCCTTCAGGTGATTTCATATCAAATTTAAATTCTTTTTTGAATATTTCCATATACCATTTACCATTACCTGCTTGGGTAGTAGCATATGAACTTGTAACTAGTATGGAAAAATTTTTAGGGATCTTTTAAAATTTCTTGCATTCTTCTAATCTTTTTCTCTATTGTTTCCCTTTTTCCTATATCACTCCTGTGGTACAAATTCCCTCTAACATACTTTGTACAGTTCTCTGCAATTTTTTCTGCATCATATAAATTTTTATGTTTACCTACAATCGCTAAAGTTCTAGAGTGTGTTGTAAAGAATTTCCCATTTTTTTCCTCCACAGAGCCAAAGTATAACAATCCTCCCTCTTCATTTATTTTAGATTCATCTACTTCAAATTCCAATCCTGATTGAGCTGAAATACCATATCCGGGTGGAACCAAATATTTTACGACAGTAGATTCATTCTTGAATTTTACATATTTGGATGAAAGTTTGCCCAATGCCATTCCCTCAATTACATTCAAGAAATCGCCATCAAAAACTGACAATACATTTATTGCTTCAGGGTCTCCAAATCTGGAATTAATTTCTATTACTTTGGGACCACTTTTTGTTAACATAAATTGCCCATATATAGTACCTCTATAAACAATTCCCTCCTTTTTTAAAGAACCTATAATTTTATTTAGGATATCAATAGATTTTTCCTTTGTATTTGAATCAATAAATGGTAGAAGTTGGTCATCCATAGAATATGATCCCATTCCACCAGTATTAGGCCCCTGATCATTTTCAAATGCTCGTTTAAAGTCCTGAACCAAAGGTAATGGAATAAGTGAGATACCATCTGTAAAGGCCTGAAGTGTATATTCTTCTCCTACCATCTTTTCCTCAATTAGAACACCCTTTCCCTCCCCTATCCCTTTTTTTAATACCTCTAATGCATATTCTATTCCTTCTTCTTTTTTTTGAAAGTGGTCACCCTGTACCTTAACACCTTTACCTCCTGTGAGACCTACAGGTTTTACAACAAATTCATCATTGAAATCTCTGAAAAATTCTAAAAGGGCATCCTTATTAGAAAAATAATGGCTCTCAAGGTTTCCAGGAATTGAATATTTTTTCATAAGATCTCTTAAAAATTTTTTACTTGTTTCTATCTGTGCAGCTTCTTTTGTAGGTGAGGCACTTGGTATGCCAAGGGACATTAAATTATTAACGATACCCAATTCCAATGGTCCCTCAGGTCCAACAATTGCAAAATCTATTTTCCCATTTTTAATAGGTTCCCATTTTTCTAATTTACTAAAATCATTAGTTATTAAAAAATCCTCTGAAATTCTTAAAATTCCAGGATTTCTATTTTCCATTACAGAATAAATATATCCATTACTCTTCTTTATTGCGGAAGCTATAGCATGTTCTCTTCCTCCACCTCCAATTAAAAGCACATTCATTTATCTCCCCTCCAGATTCAGGTTCAATTTATCTGCAAGATACTTTTTAATGCTCTGAGAATCCATTGCACTTATACCAAAATATGTGTTGAAATTTTTTGTTAATGAAAGGAGGGTCGTTTTCCCATAATTTTTTGATTTTATGAGTTTTTTTCCTTTAAGTATTTTAACATGTTCATATATTTTTTCGCCTACCAATTCTCTTAGATCACTCTGTTTTATAGGTTGATAATAAGCAATGATTGCAAGTGTCTTTAATACATCCTTGTCAAGTTCAGGTTTTCCAAATACATTCACCATTTCCCTATACTCTTCCTTTAATTGCATTACATATCTCTTGCCTATCCTAACAATTTCAATTGAGGAATTTCTTTCATTGTACTCCTTTTGCAATTCTTTTATAGCTTTATATGCACTTTTATTATCTATTCTTAAATATTTTGTTAGATCAGAAATTTTTACCGGTTCATCAGATGAAAAAAGTGCAGCTTCAACAAGTTGTTTCACTTCCATAATTTTGTTTAATAAAAATTCATTATTAAATATTATTGAAATTTCGATAATATATAATGACAGTTGCTAGCAATTGTCCGAGAATAATTAATATATTTCATTGCAATATAGTTTTGCCCATTGGGGTGATAAAATATGGCTGAAGAATTAAATCCGTTTAAAATAGCGCAAGAGCAACTTGACAAAGCTGCAAAAGTGATGAATTTAGAACCAGGTGTGCATGCAATTTTGAGAGAGCCCATGAGGATCCTTGAAGTAACTATACCAGTAAAGATGGATGATGGAACTATTAAGGTTTTTAAAGGATTTAGAGTTCAATACAATGATGCTAGGGGACCTACAAAAGGTGGAATAAGGTTTCATCCACAAGAAACTCTGGACACAGTAAAGGCATTAGCAGCATGGATGACATGGAAAACAGCAGTAGTGGATATTCCATATGGTGGTGCTAAAGGTGGTGTAATTTGTGATCCAAAATCTATGAGTGAAGCTGAAATAGAAAGATTATCAAGAGGATATATAAGGGCTATAGGTAGATTTATAGGTCCAGAAAAAGACATACCTGCACCTGATGTTTATACTACACCCCAAATAATGGCTTGGATGATGGATGAATATTCAAAAATAGTAGGTTATAATGCTCCAGGTGTTATAACAGGTAAACCCATTGAGGTGGGTGGTTCTTTAGGAAGAGGAGATGCCACTGCAAGAGGTGGAATGTTTTGTTTGAGAGAAGCAGCGAAAAAGATTAAATTAGATTTAAGTAAAGCCACTGTGGCAATACAAGGTTATGGTAATGCTGGTCAATTTGCTCATAAGCTTGTTACTGAAATGTTTGGAGCAAAAGTTGTTGCTGTAAGTGATTCAAAAGGTGGAATTTACGATGAGAAGGGTTTAGATTTCCAGAAGGTTTTACAACATAAAGAAAAAACAGGATCAGTTATTAATTATCCGGGAGCAAAAAATATCACAAATGAGGAACTTCTTGAGCTTAAGGTGGATGTTTTAATACCTGCAGCTTTAGAAAATCAAATTACAGGAAACAATGCAAATAAAATTAAGGCAAAAATTGTTCTTGAACTTGCAAATGGACCTACAACACCAGAAGCTGATGAGATACTTTACAAGAAGGGAATACTTGATATTCCAGATTTCCTAGCAAATGCAGGTGGTGTAACAGTATCATATTTTGAATGGGTACAAAATATAAATGGATTTTACTGGACACTTGACGAGGTTTATCAAAGATTGGATCAAAAGATGACAAAGGCATTTTGGGATGTTATGGAAGCAATGGATAAATATAAAATAGAACCAAGAACAGCAGCGTATGTTGTTGCTGTTAAAAGAGTAGCAGATGCTGTTAAAATTAGAGGATGGGCTTAAAACCCATTATATTTTTTTTATTTCTTGATTTTTTAATGATTATTTTTATTTTAAAATTTATTGAAAAATACTTTTATGATTAAATAGATTTCTAACAATAACAGAATAATAATTAGTTTTATTAAACACAACAATTTTAAAAAGAAGTTTTAAATATTGTATAATTATCTAGTTTTAGAAAGGGTGAATTTTTATGGAAGAAAAATTAAAAACGGGTACTACTACAGTTGGTATAGTAACGAAGGAAGGTGTAATACTTGCTACAGAAAGAAGAGCTACTATGGAAACATTTATTGCTCACAAAATTACACAAAAACTATTCATGATAGACAAATACATAGGCATGACAACTGCAGGTCTAGTTGGTGATCTGCAGGTACTTGTTAGGTATATGAGGGCAGAAGCAGAATTGTACAGATTAAAAAACAAGGTACCAATGAGTGTTCAGGCAGCGGCTACAATGCTTTCAAATATACTTAATCAAAGTAAATTTTACCCATATTACGTAAGTCTTATAATAGGAGGTTATGATTTAAGGGGTTATCATGTTTTTTCATTGGATGCAGCAGGAGGATCTATCGAAGATAAATTTGTTAGTGCAGGTTCAGGATCATTATTTGTTTATGGGGTTCTTGAAGATTCATACAACGATCAAATTACACTTGATGATGGTATTAATTTGGCAATAAGGGGGGTTAATGCTGCAATGAAGAGAGATGCGGCTTCAGGTGATGGAATAGATGTGGCCACAATTACCGATAAAGAAGGATTTGTTAAATTGGATGATGAAGAAATAAAGAAAAGAATGAAAAAGCTAAAGCTAATTTAAATTAATTCTAAGAATTGGAAGGCGTTATAATGGCAGAAGACGAATGGGAGGATATACTAGAACAGGCGAAAATGGAAGTTTTGGAATTTGCCCCATCAGTTACATTAACTAGTATAGATTTTGAAGCTTCACTAATTGTTGTTTACACCAAAGATATTGATTTTTTTACAGAAAATCCAGATGTTGTAAAACAGATCGCTCAGAAAATTAAAAGAAGGATAGCTATAAGACCTGATCCATCAATACTAATGGAAGAAGATGAGGCTAGGAAAGAAATAATGAAAATAGTACCAAGTGAAGCAGGTATTACTGAAATTTATTTTGAACCTGAAACATGTGAAGTAGTAATAGTTGCTGAGGCTCCAGGGCTTGTGATAGGCAAGGACGGATCATTACTTAACGAAATTAAAAAAAGGATAAAATGGGCGCCTAAAGTGATAAGAACACCTCCCATTCCATCAAGGATAGTGAGTGAAGTAAGAGAATTTCTTAAAGAAAATAAGGACATGAGAAGAGAATTCCTTAGAGAAATTGGGAAAAAGTTAAATAAACCACCTTTAAAGGGAGAGAATTGGATAAGATTAATAGCTCTTGGTGGATATAGAGAAGTGGGTAGGTCATCAACACTTTTGATGACCAGAAACAGCCGCATTTTAGTAGATTGTGGTGTCAATGTAGCAAATGTTCAAACAAATGAACCATGGTCAGGAATACCTTATCTTTATTTGCCTGAAATTTGGTCACAAGATGCTTTTCAAAATGAAAATAATCCATTTAAATATTTAGATGCAGTAGTGCTCACACATGCCCATATAGATCATTCTGGCTTAATACCATTACTTTATAAATACAATTATAGAGGTCCTGTATACTTAACACCCCCAACTAGAGATTTGGCAGTTTTATTGCAGATGGATTACATAAAGTTGGCGCATGCTGAGGGGAACAAGGTACCTTATGATTTTAAAGATATAAAAGAAATGCTTAGAAGAACAATTACAGTGGAATATGGAGAAACCACAGATATTACATCAGATGTAAGATTAACATTTCATAATGCTGGGCATATCCTTGGATCTTCAATTGCACATTTTCATATAGGTGATGGTCTGTACAATATTGTAATTACTGGTGATATAAAATTTGAGAAAACATGGTTGTTCTCCTCTGCTACAAATAGATTTCCGAGAGCAGAAGCTGTAGTAATTGAATCAACCTATGGTGGAAAAAATGATTTTCAACCATCTAGAAAAGAGGCGAGTGAAAACCTTAAAAATGTAATACAAGATGTGTTGAATAGAGGCGGAAAAGTACTTATACCTGTTTTTGCCGTTGGAAGAAGTCAGGAAGTAATGGTGGTTATAGAGGATTATATTAGAAAAAATGAAATACAAAAGGTACCAGTTTATATTGATGGTATGATATGGGAGGCTACTGCGATTCATGCAGCATATCCTGAATACTTAAATAGGGATCTTAGAGAAAGGATGTTCAAGAAAAATGATAATCCATTCCTTTCCGATATATTTGTAAGAGTAGATGTTTCTGAAACAAGAGAAAAAATTTTAAGTGATGCAAACCCTGCTATAATACTTGCCACTTCTGGTATGATGAATGGTGGGCCTGTTATTGATTATTTCATACATCTTGCTGAAGATCCAAAAAATGCGTTAGTATTTGTTGGATATCAGGCTGAAGGTACTTTGGGAAGGAAAATTCAGAGTGGTATTAAAAATATAACTCTCCCAAATAAGGGTACAATGGTAAATATAGACATAAATATGCAGGTAATAACAGTAGAAGGTTTTTCAGGACATGCTGATAGAAAACAACTTATACAATTCATTACATCCATGGTACCGAAACCAAATAGGATAATTACATGTCATGGGGACAATGAGAATTGTGAATATCTTGCCGGAACGTTTAACTATAAATTTGGATTTAATTCTGTTGCACCAAGAAATTTAGAATCTATTAGGTTGTATTGAATATGTTTAAAAACTTAGAAGAGATGAATAATGAATTAATAAAATGTGAAAAGTGCCCGAGACTTGTGAAATTTAGGAAAAGCGTAGCTGAAAGAAAGAATAGATTTTTTGGCGAAACTTATTGGAGTAAACCTGTGCCTGGATTTGGAGATATAAATGGAAAATTATTGATTCTTGGGCTTGCTCCTGCTGCTACCGGTGGAAACAGAACTGGTAGAATTTTTACGGGTGATAAAAGTGCAGAATTTTTAGTTTCCTGTTTATATGATGTGGGTATCACGAATCAACCAATATCTATCAGGAGGGATGATGGTTTAATTTATTTTGAAACATATATTACTGCTGCAGTCAAATGTGTTCCACCAAATGATAAACCTTCAACAGAAGAAATGAAAAATTGTCTCCCATATTTAGAATTTGAAATTAATAATATGAAAAATTTAAGAGTAATACTTGTTTTGGGTAGAGTTGCTTTTCAATCACTTAAAATGTACTTTAACAATAGGGGAATTAGAATAAAGGATGAATTTTCAAATAGAAAAATTATCGAGGTTAATAATATAAAAATATTTATGCATTATCATCCGAGTCCAAGGAATGTTAATACTGGTAGGGTTGAACGCAATGAATTTATTGAATTTTTGAAGATTATAAAAAATAATTTATGATAGGAAAAATTTTATATGTTAAATCTTTTAGGAAACCATGGCTAATAAAACTGAAAAGAAAGGAAAAAGCGAAAAAGATGAATATATTGATTTTTTGGAAGAAACATTAAGTGAATTTACACTTGCATTCTTATTAGACATGGAGAGACATGGAATATTTACTTCCAAAAATGATGAATTTGAAATAACTGGGAAATTTATGGATGATGTGGTGAACTTGGCACTAAAAAATATGGAAGCAGGTATGGATTCTGAGGATGTGATTGGTGAGTCCATATTTGATGCGATTAAAAATTTCTACAATAATGAAATCACAGAGGATGAAATATATCCAAGGGTAGACATTGTTCTCGGTTTTGTTATGGACAATTTAGAGGAAATAATTAAAGAAAAGTCAGGAAAATGATATATTGTGGTATAGATGAAGCGGGGAGGGGACCAGTAATAGGGCCAATGGTAATATGTGGTCTATGTGGTGATGAGTTAAAATTTTCTCAAATTGGTGTTAAAGATTCAAAACTTTTATCTAAAAAAAAGAGAGAATATCTATACAATATAATTTTAGATAATTCAGTATCATTTGAAATAATTTTTTTGGAACCTCAGGAAATTGATAACATGAGAAAAAAACTAAATCTGAATGAAATTGAGGCATTATACTTTGCAGAAATAATTAAGAAAATTGGTAAAAATTTATATGTGGTGGATTCTGCTGACGTTGATGAAGATAGATTTGCTGAAAAAATAAGAAAGAATCTAGATATAGATGTTGAAATAATATCAAAACACCATGCGGATAGGGATTTTCCAATAGTATCTGCAGCATCAATTATAGCAAAGGTTGAAAGGGATAGAAGAATAGAAGAGCTTAAAAAAATATATGGTAATTTTGGATCAGGTTATCCTTCAGATCCTAAAACAATTGAATTCTTAAAAAATTATTTTAAAGAAAATAAAGAATTTCCTCCAATAGTGAGAACATCATGGTTGACATTGAAAAAAATTAATACAAGTTTTGATTTGTTTTACTATGGTGATAAGGATGGAAAAATTGAATGAGCTTGTGGATAAATTCAATAAGAGGGTAAATGTAGATAAAAAATTACGGGATGAAATATTTGATTTGGACAGAAAGATTGTTTTAAATTTTAAAGATGATGGAAAATATTATCTCCACCTTGAAAATGGATCATTAAATTTTATTGAACCAATTGATGATCCAGATATAGTAGTTGAAATGAGTGTTGAAACATTTAATAAAATATTATCCAAGGAGATTGATGCACTTTCAGCCTATATAACAAGAAAGATTGTTGTTAAAGCATCATTAAGTGATAAGCTTTTATTATCTGAACTTTTAAAAAATTGATCAATTATGGAAGATTATTTTAATGATTTAAAATTAAAAGTTGAAAAATGTTATGAAATAGCTGAACTTGCAAGATCAAAAGGAAAGGATCCTGAAGAACATGTTGAAATTCCAATGGCAGAGGATTTGGCATCTAGGGTAGAAAATTTAATTGGAATTGAAGGTATAGCAAAGATTATAAGAGAATTCTCAAAAAAATATGATAGGGAAACTGTAAGTATAATGGCTGCAAGGGAAATAGCTAAAAGATTTTCAGATAATAAACAAAAGGCACTTGATATTTCAATTAGAGTTGGTCTTGCAATATTAACTGAGGGTATACTTGTAGCTCCATTGGAAGGTATTACTGAAATTAAATTGAAAAAGAACAGAGATAATACAGAATATTTATCAATATATTATTCTGGACCAATTAGAGGTGCTGGAGGAACTGCTCAGGCATTAAGTGTTTTGATAGGTGATTTGGTAAGAAAGGATCTGGGAATAGGTAATTTTAAACCCACTGATGAAATTATTGAAAGATATAAGGAAGAAATTCAGATTTATGGCAATTTGGAACATTTACAGTACCAACCAACACCAGAGGAAATAGAAATAACTGTAAGAAATTGTCCAGTGTGTATAGACGGGGAAGGTACATTGGAATCTGAAGTTTCTGGTTTTAGGGATCTTCCTGAGGTGGAAACAAATAGGGTAAGGGGTGGTATGTGCCTTGTAGTGGCAGAAGGTATAATACAGAAAGCAAGGAAATTGAAAGGTATTGTTGAAAAGATGAACATTGGTGGTTGGGAATTTTTAGAAAAATTAATAAAAGAAGAAAATGGTGAAAATTCGAGTGAAGCGTCTGAAAGATATATAGAAGATCTTGTAGCAGGTAGACCAGTTTTTTCACATTCTGAAATGAAAGGAGGCTTTAGACTTAGATATGGTAGATGCCGTACTGGAGGCCTAGCAACGGTATCCATTAATCCAGCATCTATGGTACTCATGGACAATTTTATAGCCATAGGAACACAGCTAAAACTTGAATTTCCTGGTAAAGCTGCTGGTATAACATCTTGCGATAGTATTGAGGGTCCTATTGTCTTGTTAGAGAATGGAGATTTAGTCCAAATAAATGATTATAAAGAGGCAATTAAACTTAAGGATAAAGTTAAAAAAATTTATGATAATGGAGAAATTTTAATACCATTTGGGGAGTTTTTAGAAAATAATTATCCATTGAAAAGGGGTGCATTTACTAAAGATTGGTGGCTTGAAATTGCAAAAAGTAAAGGAATAGAAAATGTTGAAAATGAAAATTTTGAAAATTATTTAAAATTATCATTAAAGTATGATATTCCATTACATCCGGATTACAATCTATTCTGGCATGATATATCTTTGGATGAATTAAAAAAGCTGAGAAATCATTTGATCCATAAAGGTCACTTTGAAAATGGTTACCTATATATTGAGAAAGATGCTACAATTAAGGAAATTTTATGCTCACTTGGTGCACTTCATAAAGAAAGGGATTTTTATATAATTGAAAAATATGGGGAATCTATATTATTTTTGCTGGGACTTGAATATAAAAATGGGAAAATTATTGAATCAAAAAAGGAAATTAATGATGCTACAGATACCATAGATTTTATTAAAAAAATTTCTGGAATCAATATTTATCCAAGAGCTCCAACGAGGGTTGGTGCAAGAATGGGCAGACCTGAAAAGGCTGCTGAAAGGAAGATGCGTCCTCCTGTAAATGTCCTTTTTCCAATTGGGGAGACAATAGGAAAAAGGAGGTCTATCACATTACTTAAAGAAAATTCATCTGAAAAAGTTCAAGTAAATGTTGGGATAAGAATTTGTCCAAAATGCAAAACGAAAACATATAAAGTGAAATGTGAAAGGTGTAATACAAGAACATATTATTCTGGTAAAAATGAGGTTTTAGAAATTCCCATAATAGAAGAGTTCAAAAATGCCTTTGAAAATCTAGGTATAGAAGAGAATAATTTTGATGTAAAGGGTGTGAAAGGGCTTATTTCAAAGGAAAGTCTTCCAGAACCACTTGAAAAAGGTATTTTAAGAGCAAAACATGGTGTTTGGGTATTTAAGGATGGGACTTCTAGATTTGATATGAGTAATTTAGCAATTACACATTTTAGACCGAATGAAGTAGGATTAAGCATAGAGAAGGCAAGGGAATTTGGATATAAGAGTGATATTTATGGAAATGAACTTAAAGATCCAAATCAAATTTTACAGTTATTACCTCAAGACATTATAATTTCTAAAAAAGGAGCAGAGTATTTATTTAATGTATCCAAGTTTATAGATGATCTTTTAGAAAGATATTATGGTCTAGAGCCATATTATAAGGCTAAAAGTGTGGAGGATATGATTGGTCATCTTGTTATGGGGCTATCACCACATACTTCCGGCGCCATTTTAGCCCGTATTATAGGATTTACAGATGCACAAGCCTGTTTTGCTCATCCATTTTATCACGCTGCTAAAAGGAGAAATTGTGATGGGGATGAGGATTCTGTTATGCTCGTTCTCGATGCTTTAATAAACTTTTCTAGGCATTTTCTTCCTTCTTCAAGGGGAGGCTTAATGGATGCTCCTCTTTTCCTTTCTATTCGTGTTGATCCAAAGGAAATTGATAAAGAGGCATTGAATGTTGATATCATGTACAAATATCCCTTGGAATTCTATGAAAGTACTATAAGAGGTGCAAAACCTGCTGAGATATCATCAATTATGGAAATAATTAAGAATAGATTAGGTAATGAAAATGTTTATTCAAATTATGGTTTTACAAACGATACTGAAAACATAAATGTAGGGGTCAATGAAAGTGCTTATAAAACTTTGGGTGAAATGCAAAATAAAACGTATGCACAACTAATACTTGCCGAAAAATTAAGGGCTGTTAATGAAATAGATGTAGCAAATAGGATAGTTTCACATCATTTTATTCCTGATATAATGGGAAATATGCGAAAGTATGGTACTCAAGAATTTAGATGTTCTAAATGTAATAGAAAATATAGAAGGATAACGTTAAGTGGTAAATGTGAATGCGGTGGAAATATTATATTAACAATATCGGAAGGAGGTATCACAAAATACCTAGATATGGCAAAGGAAATCTCTGAAAAATATAAAATAAGTAGATATACAAAACAGAGACTACTTTTTGCTGAAGAAGCTATAAGAACATTATTTGTTGAGGAAAAGCAAAAATCAAATGGAAAAAAATTGGAGGATTTTATATGATTTATATTTATGTTGTAGGACCTGCTGGCGTAGGTAAATCCACATTTACATCTGCTTTTAAGGAATGGATGTTAAATAATGACTATTACGCCATATCAGTAAATTTTGATCCAGGAGCGGAAAAAATACCATACCAGCCTGATGTGGATGTTAGAGATTGGATTCAATTGCAGGATGTCATGGAAGAATTTTCCCTTGGACCAAACGGTGCACAAATACTTGCATCTGATCTAATAGCTTCAAAAATTGATGAAATAAAAAATGAAATAGATTCTATTGATGCTGATTATGTAATTATTGACACACCTGGTCAAATGGAGTTATTTTCATTTAGAACATCAGGAAATATAATTGTAAAAAGTCTTTCTGAAAAAGAAAGTTTTATGTTGTTTTTAATGGATCCAATGCTTGCCATTTCACCATCAGGATATGTATCATTGGCAATACTTTCAGCATCAGTTTATTTTAGGTTTTATATACCCTATTTAAACATAATTAATAAAATTGATCTATTGGGAGAATATGATATAAATGCTTTGAGATTTAGGGTGGAAAATATTGAAAATCTTTATGAAGAATTAAGGGAGGAAAAGGAAGGAATAGTTAAAGAGTATGCATTGGAAATGTTTAAGGCAATGGAATCACTCGGAATAAATTTTAAACCTGTATTTGTTTCATCCAAGGATTTAAAAGGTATGGAAGATGTTTATTCTAACATTCAATTGTCATATTTTGGTGGTGAAGATTTGGAAAAAAGATAAAACTATCTTTTTAAAAGATCCAAATTTATTTTGTCATCATCTAATTTGAGTATTGCAAAATATCCGTCCTTTGCAGGTCCTGGATTAAAAAACAGTCTATTTTCAATTGTCAATTTACCTCTCTCTTCATGAATATGACCGGACATAACAATATATGGTCTTTTTTCATCCACTGCCTTTCTAATACCTTTATTACCTGCATGTTTTCCATGAACATTGTCAAGTATACCATACGGTGGTTGATGAAGTATTAGAATTGATTTTTCATCAAGATTTGTATGAAGAAAATCATAGGCGATCTCATCCGTATAACCAATACCTAGATTTATGAAACTATAGTCAGCACCACCTAATCCAACAATTTTTATTCCTGAAAAATTATAAACTCTTTTGTGCATATTTATCATTTTCGCTTTTTCAAAATAATTTAATACTGCTGGCGGATCACAATTGCCAGGTATAGCTAATACAGGCAAATCTTTTACCATTAAATTAAGTATAAATTCTGGGGGTCCAAAATTGGTTAAGTCACCCAAAAGTATTACTGCATCAGCATTGTGTTTGGATGCAAGTTCCTCAATAAAATAGTGCGTAATTTGTGAATGAATATCACTAAGCACCAGGAAAATCATGTTCCCACATTCCATGATCTTATATATTCAATTTGTTCATCTGTAAGTTCGTCCTTTTCAATACCAAAATTTTTCAAGGCAATTTTTGCAACATTATGATCTATTTCACTGGGAACAGGGTATACCTTTTTTTCCAGTTTATTATGATTTTTTATTATAAATTCTGCAGTAAGTGCCTGAATAGAAAATGAGAGATCCATAATTTCTATAGGATGACCCTGACCACCAACTAAATTTATTAATCTACCCTCACCGAGGAGATAGAGCTTCCTTCCATCTGTAAGTGTATATTCATCAACGTATTTTCTTACTTTCCTTGTATTAACAGATAATGACGCCAGATCATTTTTATTTATCTCAACATCAAAATGTCCAGAATTTGCAAAAATGCAACCGTTTTTAGCTTTTAAAAAATGTTCTTTCCTTACCACATCTTTTACACCAGTAGCTGTAATTACAATATCAGCATTTCTTATTGCATTATCCATCCTATCTACATTAAAACCATCCATATATGCTTCTATGGCCTTTATATCATCTATTTCTGTAACAGTCACTTTACCACCCATTCCTCTAATTCTCATTGCAATTCCTCTTCCACACCATCCATATCCTGCAACAATAACATTTTTTCCTGCAATTAATATATTAGTAGCATTCATAATACCATCGATAGTACTCTGCCCAGTTCCATATCTATTATCAAAAAGGTGCTTCATGTCAGCATCATTTACATCGAACATTGGAAATTTCAACACACCTTGTTTTTCCATCATTTTCAATCTTAATACCCCTGTGGTTGTTTCTTCATTTCCTCCTAAAATTTCCATATCCCTTTCAGTATGGAGAAGTGTGGTAAGATCTCCACCATCATCGATTATTATATGCGGATTTGCATCAAGAACTTTGTTAAGACTTTCATAATACTCCGTTTTTGTTTGCCCTCTCTTCCCAAATACCTTCATTTCCTCCGATAACTTTAGAGCAACATCATCATCTGTCGTAAGAGGGTTGCACGAAGTTATATAAACATCAGCACCTCCTTCTTTAAGTACTTTTGCAAGTACAGCTGTTTTTGCCTCAAGGTGCAAAGCCATTCCCACTCTTATTCCTTTCAAAGGTTTTTCAATTCTAAATCTTTCTCTTATAGAAGAAATAATTCCCATTCTACTTTCAGCCCAGTAAATTTTTTGTTCTCCATCCAATTTTGATGCCATAAATCAAGAATTAGAATTCACAAATAAATTTTTATCCATTTTTCTCAATATAGGTCCAATTTACTATAAACACATATACCCATTGGGAATTATCATAAGTACTATTATAATAAACCTTTTCGAATGGTTCTGAAAAAAATTTTTCGAATGAGGAATTTGATATATAAATTGGTGGATCATAGGAGGGATGTGTGGATAGTTCATATCCATATACACCATTATAGTACATATTTGAATTTATAAGGACATATCCTATTTTGGGATAAGTTCCATTAAAACCATTTAATTCATAAATTGCATCCTTCCAGTTTGATGAATTCCATAAGTAATAAGTATATTCAAAACTAGAATTAAACCCCAGGGCCTCTAAGTAAAGACCATCGACAGCATCTGTTGCAACACTGTAATTTTTATTTCCATTTTTTTCTATCCAATATATTCCACTCATCATTACTGGTGTTACATAGTTTTGGGATACTTCACTTACCTGATTTATAAATGGATATGCAGTGACTAATGAAATCATAACAAATATTATTAAAAATATTAGAAAAATTGATTTTAAATCTGTATTTTCAACTTGTACAAGTTTTTTGAAATTTCTTTCATTAAAGAACATCATTGGGGCAGAAGTTCTTATTTCTTGACTAATCACTGGTGCTTTTATAAAACTTTCAGGTGGTAAATAATAATATTTTCTTTCATCTTTAGGTTGATGTGTTGTTTTATAATTGTATATTTCATAAAATCCTATACCTGCTAATATTGAAAAGGGTTCAAAGAGATATTCAAGGTATCTATAAGGTATGAGAACACCATTCCATGTAATTGTGGAATATAGAAGAGAAATGGAAAGAAAGAAAATCCATCCTAAAATTATTATTTTTGCATTATAATATTTTTTAATTCTGTTTATACCTATTCCGATTAAACCAATAGTTAAAATAAAAGGAATTGAATAAACTAAGCCTAAATATGTAATTTTTATACCTTTAATCCCAATTGTAGCAAGTAATATAAAAATTGTAAATACTAAAAATAATGTAAGAAAGAAAGTAAAAGAATCTTTCATTTCTATCTCTTTAATAGAAATTTTTTCTACAATTTTCCTAATATACTTTGACATAAAAAATAGTAAAAATACAAGAATGTAAAAAATCATAACAACTATATACCAAGGAAAAATCCCCAGAAAGGCTTGTTCCATAAATGCGTACATTGAAGGTACTTTAATGAACCAATAGGCAAATGTACCAGATATAAATGTTATTAAATATATAATTTCCAAATAGTAATTTTTGTAGGAATTATTTACAATTTTTGTTATATAAATTATTCCAAAAATCGACAAAATATACATATAGGTACTTAAATGGTGTGAAAATATCAATGCAATTGAAGAGAATATTAATGGAAAATAAAACTTTATATTATCTCTTGAATATAAAAATAATAAGATCGAAAGTAATAAAAACAAATGGCCAAAAACAAGAAGACCCACCATTGAAGTTTCAAATATCTCAAGTGGATTTATGGCAAGAAAAAGAGCTGATAAAATGCCTATAGCATCTGATTTTGTAATCTTTTTAGATATAAAATATATGATAGGAATTGTAAATCCAGCAAATATTGGAGGTACCCTAAGAAGAAGCATATTTACACTAAAACCTGTTAGATCATGTATTAATACCATTGTCCAATAGAACATTGGAAAATTTCCATATCCTGAACTACCCCATATTGATGGTAATGAATTAAAAATAAGGCCAAGATTTACAAAAGCTGTAGTAAGAGCATAATATATACCAAAGTCTACACCCCATATTGAATACCTGTAGGAAGGTAAAATTCGAAGTAAAATGCCAAGTAGTGTAATTACAATAAGTAAAACGTATGATCTTAAATTTTTATACTTTTTAAAGTTTATCAACAGATAGTATATAATAGAATACTGATTTTAAATTTTCTAATTTTATATCTCAATAAAATGAATTAAAATTTAAATTATATAAATAATAAAATTATTTTTAAAAAATCAACATAAAATTAATCTTTTATCGGATCAAATACGATATTATATTAAGATATTTTTTATTTTAATTTAAAAATATAAAAAAATTTCTAATGTTGTATTTTTATTCCAATTTATGAAATTAGCTGCATCAATAGTATCTTTTGATTTAACTTGTTTAAGGGAAACAGTTAAAGAAATTGAAAAATATGGTATAGATTTATATCATGTGGATGTAATGGATGGAAATTTTGTTCCAAATATTACAGTTGGTCCAGATTTTATAAAAAATCTCAAAAAAATTTCTAATAAACAGATTGAAGCTCATTTGATGATAAAAAGACCTGATCTTTATGTTGAAAGGTTCGAAAATTCTGGTGCGGATATTATAACTGTCCATGTGGAATCTGAAAATTTTTTAGAATCTTTGAAAAAAATTAAAAATGCCAAAAAAGGTATTGCTGTAAATCCAGAAACAGAGCTTTCTGGAATAAAAGAATATTTAAATATGGTTGATCTTGTTCTTATCATGACAGTTCATCCAGGATTTTCTGGACAGCAGTTTATAAAGGATATGATCCCAAAAATCGTACAATTAAAAAAAATTAAAGAAGATAACAATTACAATTTTGAAATAGCCGTTGATGGTGGAATAAACAAAGATACAATAAAATTTATTAGAGATTATGTGGATATAGTTTGTGCAGCCACTGGAATATTTCTTGGTAATATGGAAGAAAATATAAGGGCATTAAAGTATGGTTAAGACCAATCCAGAGTAACTTGACATTTTGGGCAATTTTTTTCCATACTATTTAGTTCGGATTCACACATAGGACAATAATACTTTTCTTTTATGATCAAAACCTTAAAGCTTAAAATATTATTTAAATAATCTTTTATTATTTTTATTTTTGATAAAGGTACATTTGATTTTTCAGAAATTAGTTTTGGATCTTTTTTTCTAATTTCATCTATTGTTGTAAAGCCAGCATTATATATATTTTCAGCATCTTCATTTGTAAGTCCAGGAAGTTTTGAAATTGCTTTAATTTTATACTTTCTATAAACGGGGGATATCCCAATTTCTATTTCACCCTCAACAATGTTATTAAATGTCAAAATCAAAGATTCTGTTATCCTATCAGAAAAATTGATGTTTCTTATTTTTAAATTTTCCTTAAATTTTTGAATATAACCCTTTAAACTATTCTTTATTAGTGTTGAATTTGAAATTGAAACATCAATAAAATCATCATACTCTATTCCAGCCTTTTTCCTCATCCATGAAATATTTCTTGATAATCTCTTTACAATGTCAAAATTAATAATTTCCTCATCTTTTTCAAAATTTACAAATAATTTAATATTTGTTAAATCTATCATTTCAAAATTTTTCGGTAATTCATAAACGAAGTCCACCATTTGAGGTGTGATAATGATTAAATTACCTTCAACACCTATTTCATAATTATGCTTTTGGATTTCTTCTTTTAATTTTTTTGCATCAATTTTACTAAGAACATTTTCTATTATATTTGCGAGAGGTTTGTATATTTCTCCTAGTTTATCTTTATTTAATTTAGCTCTATATTCAAGACCTTGCCATTTTTCTGTAATCTCAATATTAAAAGCGTTAAAATATTTCATCAATTCCTGTTTAATATTTATTAATAATGGAATATATTTAAAATCCACTTCAATAATTAATTTTTTTAAAGGAATTGATTCCGGTAATTCCTTATTTCTTTTAATTTTCAATATTTCCCTTTTTCCCATCTTTAATTGCATTTCCAATTTTTCAATTGTTTGATTTATGGAAAATTTACCTATTTTAAAATCATTAAGATCAATACCAAATTTATTTGCGAATTTTTTTGTGGAATTTGGAAAGAATGGGTAAGATAATATTAGAAGTTCATTAAATGCCTGTGAATTAATTTTATTTTTTCTTAACATTTGCAAGTAATCTCTAGAAAATTTATAAATTAAAAATTCATAATTCCTTATAATGGCTCCGAAATTGTAATTTTCAAGGAAATTTAATATTTCCTCTTTAAATTTTTCCAATTCTGAAAAAATCCACAGATCAATTATATTTTCAACATCCCTAACTCCATGAATCTCACTATAAGAAATAATGTTAACAAACATATTTTTTAATTTTTTAAATCTCCTAACATCACTCTCGTGGAATTTCCCATTTTTTTTACATATGAATGATAATCTTATTACCTCAGGATCCTCATTTGAAAAATTATCATAATTCTTCAAATCGGTATAATAAATAAATATATCAGAAAAAAAATTTGCCTTTAATTCAGACATAAAAGCAAGCATAAGAAATCTATGCTTAAACTCTTTATGATTTAAAATACCCTTATTTTTATATGATTGTACCATTGTGTAAACACCTAATGGTAAAATTGAGGGATCATAGGAGTATTTTTTTGTCATCAATCCACCGCATATACATGATTTTTCATTTTGGCCATATTCAAATCTTCCACATTTATCGCATTCTACTATAGGGAGTTTAGGAAAATTTTTAAAATCCTTTGAAATTAAAATATTCTTTTCATTTATTCTTATAAAATTTTTTGGAAATATACTAAAATTCAAGTTATTAAATTTTAGATATACCCCTTTTAACCTCTTTTTTGTCACCTTTTTATTGCAATAATTGCAATGAGGAACATTTCCCTCAATAGATTCATGATCAATAATCTCAACAGGTATTTTTTTTCCATCTTCGCCTATGATAATAGCATCATTATCACTTATATCCGATGATAAAAACTTAGTTGGCATTTCCTGAATAAATGTGGCCTTGACAATTTTAAATTCATCAACAATCTCTTTACCCTTTTTCTCTTCCATTTTAGATGGAAAAATAATAGTTTTTTCCTTTAATCTTTCGAAAACATTTTTTTCTATTATCCATTTTTCTTCTCCTAAATTTTGTAAAATAAATATACTATCAGGATTTATATTTATACCATCAAGATGTAATACCACTTCCTCAGGTCCTTCAAAAATAAAATATGTGTTTTCAGAAATTTTTATTTTAGCATATAATTTTTTTAATTCACCTTTTTCAAAATGAATATCCCTATTGGAAAGTTGTGTACCACAAAAATCACAATAATAAACCGATTTTTTAATTATATTTATGGAATTGCTTTTGAACAATTTTTCAAAAATAACATCAAGAGACCAAATGGAATCAGGATCTCCGGAAGGAATTAAAAAAGGATTTGTGAACTTTGAAATATCCTGTAAAATTTGATTAAAATTAACTACAGGCCTTTTTAGAAATATTGGTAAAATAGGATCCATCGGTATTACCATTTTATCAGTAGTTATTTTAGAAGGCGTTGAAGGTTTTAATGGGACTATGGAATTATAAGTTTCATTTATTTTTGCTATAAAATCAGAAAAGGATAATGAATATATATCTTCCTTTTTATATGGGACGTTAAAAGGTAATGCCGACCTAATTTTTGCCTTTTCAATACTCATCTAATTTAATAGAATAAATAACTTGATATTAAAAATTATTGTAATATTTTTTAAATATTTTTGGAATATTTTTCAAAATTTCTGATGTATAATAAGAATTTCCCTTTTCTTCATATGTAATTTTGCCTGCACTCCCAGATATAAAACTGCCCAACGATGCTGAATGTAATGGATCAATTCCTCTAGAAAGCAGTCCACCAACAACACCAGTTAATATATCTCCAGTTCCACCTCTTGTCATACTTGGATGATGAAATTCCCTATTTTTTTTGACTATTTCCCCATCTGTAACTATATCTATCGGCCCCTTTAATAGTATCACTAAAGAATATTTTTTAGCCACTTTTACAACATTATTTTCATCAGGATCAAGCGAAAACAATTTTTTAAATTCTCCACGGTGCGGTGTTATTACTGCATTCCTTGAGAAATCATCAAAATTACTTACTGCATAAAGGGCATCAGCATCAATTACAATGGGTTTTTTTATTTTTAAAGCTCTCTCTATAATTTTTATTGAGCTTTCCAATGATTTTTCATTTTTTCCAATACCACACCCCAATGAAATTGCTGTTGATTTGTTTGTTATTAAATCATCCATTTCATTAGTGTATTCAATATAATTCTCACCACTTTTCCTAAGTATTATATCATAGGTAGCTGATGAGATATAGTTATGGATTTTTGACGGTGAAAATAGAAAAACAAGATCTACACCAGTCCTTAAGGCACCCTTAACCATGTAAATGGGTGCGCCGTAATATTCAATACTTCCAGCTATTGCTATAAGTACACCATTCTCTCCCTTATGGCTGGAAGATGCATTTTCTTTGTAAGCTAAAAAATCTCCAGGCCCTATCATTTCTATTACCTCTTTAGGAAAACCTACATCTGCAACAATAATCTCTCCTGAATTTTCCTTATTCATCTCTTCTTTCATAAATTGCATTGTAACTGTAATATGTGGGTTTACCTGTAAAGATGTACCAATACCAGTTGGAACATCAACAGAAACTATTTTTTTTCCATACCTATTCATTTTTTCGATTATTGTTTTATAGGGTTCTTCCGGTGTTTTTGAAATACCTATACCTAACATTGCATCAACAATGACATCATATTGTGAAAAATCTGGATCCTCAACAAAATTAATATTATTTGAAATTGCATCATTATATTTTTTTATACATAATGGGCTTTTTGGTTCCTTAACCTTTAATATATCGACTTTTTTTCCTATTTTTTTTAGATGAATAGCAGATACATAACCATCACCACCATTGTTTCCACTACCGCAAACCACTAAAATTTTATCTGCATTCATTGATAATACAGTATTGGCAACTGCAATACCTGCATTATCCATAAATTTCTCTAAATTAAGACCTAAATATTCAGCATTTTTATCCAATATTCTTGCATCTAACATTTTATACATAGTTTATGTAATTTATTTTAAATATTTAAAATCACATGAAAATTTTTATAGATATTTATATATTTCATTATTAATAAAATTTATTAATAATTTATTATATTTTTAAATTAGAATAATAAGCATACAGGAAAATATCCTTAAATAAATTTTTTAAAATTAAGAGAGAAATTCTATATTATTTCAATTTTAACTTCACTTCTTCTAATAAGTTCTTCTAACAAATATTTTGAAAAAATTAATTTTTTAAATTTCTTATAAATGTCCTTTCCTTTAGACATATTTGGATCATAAAAATTAAAGCCAGCTATTGTTATTGATCGTGGTTTAAAATGTTCAGCCAGAAAAACAGCTCTGTCCCCATCAGTAAATCCTCCAAAATTGTAAACGTTCCAAAGAGGAAAAGCTTGGGTTGTTCCAAATCTTAATTCAAAGCTTTCAACAATTTTCAATTTCTCAATGTTATCTCCATGAGCATGAACTCCTATTATGGATCCCATCATTGATGCTTCCATTATCAATCTATTTGGTGAATCGAGATCTGTGATTACTATATCCGGCTTATAACCCAATTCTAATATCTTTTTCGTTGCATCATCTGCTGAAATTATTACCTTTCCTTCAATCATTGATGGACTAAGAGAAAAATATGGCGAATCTCCTAACACAAAAATTTTTTTCCCATTAATAATTGTTTTTAGTTCATCTAATTTTAAAAATTTATTTTCAAGTAATGAAGATAATAACTCTGCACTTTTCATATCTTTTTTTTCACTAAAATTAAATTCAATTAATAATTTCTTATAATATTTTTTCCAATCATTGTAATTCATCCTTTTCCTCCTCATAAAGAATTCTTCCCATCACAGATGAAAAAATAGATAGTACCAATCCCATTGCAATAATTATTAGACTTGGTTCATTAAAATTTTGGGGTATATATGAAAGGAGAACTCTAATATACATTATTGAACCATAAACAAGAATTCCTAAACCTATTACTAAGGAGAGTCCAATAAGATAATTTCTTATTTTTCCTTTCTTATGTAAAAATATATCCATAGCGATCCCAGCTTCCCTCACAACAACTGCTAAAACTATCCATAATACTAGGTTCTGGAAAAATAATGCAATGGAGGGAAATAATTGTTTTGAATATATTGAAATATCATATGAGGAGATTATACCAAATAATATTATAAAGATTGCAAGTAAATCGGAAGTAATTGAAATTTTTGCTTCAATAAATGATTTTTTAAATTTATTATATGCATTTTCAATTTTTGTTCCTACCCTAAAGCCCCTCAAAAGAAAGTAAAGGCCTAGGGTAAAAAGAACAAAGGCAATTCCAAAGGTACCAGGATCTGGATAGTATGAAGAAGGAAAGTAAAATTTCCATAGTAATAATCCAAATACAGAAACGCTATATGCCAAAAAAATCAAGGCAATGGGAACCATAATTTTTCTTGCTACTTTTTCATCTCTTAACGCTCTAACAAGAATGTAATAAGATGATTCAAGACCTTTACTTTGTTTCACTATTATTCTTTTAACATGTATTACAGGAACAATAGAAGTAATTATTGGTAAAATAAATTCATCCTCTTCTCCATCACTAACAAGTATAGCATCTGTAGGTTTAATTTCATCCTTTATTTTTAACAATTCATCTCTTATCTTTTGATCACTTTTAATACCAACAGATATATCACCTGTTAAAGTAATAACTTCCACATCTTTCCCTTCTTTTTTAAGAGAATCATAAATGGAAACTGCACCAAAAATTGCATTTGCATCAGAGTCTTCTGGATCAGCCAATATTAACTTATTTGCCACCCTTAAATTATTCTCCCTACCAATGATAGGACCATTTTCATCAGTCTTCCTACCCACATCGTTATCTCTGTCCACACTTATTATTAATGTTACCATTCAATTTAATATATATTGTATGTTTATTTTAAAATTTTGTATGTTGCTACCAAAAAGTATAAGTATTATTATCCCATAAAAGTAAATACCAAACAAAGGAGGTCTTTATTATGCCAGAAAACATAGGAAAAGGCGATGAAAACGTAGTGTATGTGGGAAAGAAACCGACAATGAATTATGTGCTAGCAGTGGTAACGCAGTTTAACAATGGTGCAAAAAATGTAGTTATAAAAGCAAGAGGGAAGTCGATCAATAAGGCAGTAGATATTGCAGAGATTGTCAGAAATAGATTTTTGAATGATCTTAAGTATGAAGTAGCACTTGGGACTGAAAAAATAAAAAGTGAAGACAGGGAGAGTAATGTCTCTTCCATTGAAATTTCATTGAAAAGGTAAGGGGATTAAAATCCCCAAAAATTATTTTTTTGGGAGTGGGAAAAATGAGGAAAAAAATTTTTGATGTTGAAATTGTTAAAGACGGTGATACTTTCATAGCTAGGATTATATTACCAAATGGAGATGTTTCAACTATTGAAAGTGAAAGTATTGAAGAATTGTTAAATCATCTCAATACAGAACTTGAAGATCAATTTACAAAAAAATGAAATTTGATCCTTATATTTTGGTAAAAAAACATACGAAATATCGTTTAAATTCATTAAATCTTTTACCAAGTGAAAATATCCTAAGCAAAAAAGTTTTACAAATTTTAGGTACAGATCTTGCTTCCAGATATTCACTTTTGTTGGATAATGGTAAGAATGCATATGGTGGAACAAAATATATAGATGAAATAATTTTTAATGGAGAAAATATTGTTAAATCTTTATTTAATGTTAAATATTCTGAAATAAGACCACTTTCAGGACATATTGCAGCAATGATCTCTCTTTTATCATCAGTCGAAAAAAATGGAAAGATTATGGCAATACCGCCAGAACATGGAGGGTATGATGGATATTCAGAGAAATATTTACCAGATATACTCTCACTAAAATATAAACCAATACCATTCAATGAAAAGACTTGGAATATAGATTATGAAAATCTGGAAATTGAGATTAAAAAATTCATGCCTAATTTATTGGTTCTTGGAGCAAGTTACTTTTTGTTTCCCTATGATCTAAAATTTATATATGAACTTTCGGAAAAATTTTCGTTTAAAATAATTTATGATGCTTCCCATGTAATGGGATTAATTGCAGGAAAGGAATTTCAAAAAGACATTTTTAAATATTCATCAATTGTTTATGGATCTACACATAAATCATTTTTCGGCCCTCAGGGGGGAATAATTCTTACTAATGATGATTATCTTATTGAAAAAATAAGAAAAAATGTTGTTTGGAGAACAATGGATAATTATCATCTCAATAGGTTAGCAGCTTTAGTACAGGCTTCCATTGAAATGCAAAAGTTTGGTGAAGAATATGCAAAAAATGTAATTAAAAATGCTAAGTATTTGTCAAAATTATTGGATGAAAATAATTTTGGTGTTAAAAAATTTGATGGAAAATACACAGAATCACATCAAATATTATTAAAAAATAAGGATTTGTGCCATATTTTAGAAAAGTCAAGAATTATAATCGATTGTGTGGGTAGAATGGGGACTAATGAAATTACTAGGTTAGGATTTAAGGAAAAAGATGTAGAAAAACTTTCAGAATTAATTATTTCAGCATTAAATAAGAATGTATCTAGAGAAGTAATAGCTTTTAGAAATAAATTTAAAATTAAATATTGTTAAAAATTTTTTCTAAAATAAATTTTGGATCAAATTTTATAAGGTCTTTGTAATCTTGGCCTGTTCCCAAATAAATTATTGGCTTTTTTAATTCAAAAGAAAGGCTTATTGCAGCCCCTCCCTTTGAATCTGCATCAATTTTACAAAGTATTATTGAATCAAATCCTACATTTTCATCGAAGGATTTTGCTTGATTGATAATATCATTTCCTGCTAGAGCATCACCCACGAAAATTGTATGATTAGGTTTTGCTACTCTCTTTATCTTTTTCATCTCTTCCATTAAATTTTTATTTGTTTGCATCCTTCCTGCAGTATCTATGAGGACAACATCTTTTTTTCTTGCCTTTGAATGGGCTATTGCATCATATGCTACACTTGCAGGATCGCTACCTGGCATATGCTTTATGAGAGTAATATTTAATTTATTTGCATGATATTCAAGTTGTTCTATTGCACCTGCTCTAAAGGTATCTGCTGCGGCAATAACAGGAATTAAATTCTTTTCTAATAGTAATTTTGCTATCTTTGCTATGGTAGTCGTTTTCCCTGTTCCATTTATTCCCAAAAACATTATCACATATGGTTTTTCAGATTTTTCTATATTCTCCATTAAATCGAAGTTGTTAGTAGAAAGAATACTTAATATAGTATCCTTTAATACTTTCTCCACTAACTTTTCAGGATCAACACCAATTTTTATTTTTAAACTCAACAAATTTTCTTTTATTTTAGACCTAATTTCTTCAGCCACATCATAGGCCACATCAGCCTCTAAAAGAGAAATTTCAAATTCATCTAATATTTCATCCAGCCTTTTTTCACTTATTTTTTTCCCAAAAATACCTTGTGACTCCTCTAAAGATACTTCTTCGCTTAATTTTTTCTTAAAAATATTGAGTTTTTCTTTAAGGATTTTGAACATTTTCCTTACCTTGATATTCCCTGTATATTTCTTCTATTCTTTTTTCAATTGCCAGATACTGGCTTTGAGCCTTGTCGTTTTCCTGCAATAATTTTGAATATATATCATTCATATCCTTTATTCTAGAATTTAACATTTCAATTGCCCTCTCTATACTACTTTCTATTACTATACCACTCCCCAGAGGAATCATTGCCCTCTTTTTTTCATTTACATTTAAATAAAGAAATGTATCTGCACCCACATTTACCAAAACCTCATTTTCCTGAATTTTAAGATAATTTTCTAATGTTATTTTAGCCCTATTATGATCATCGATCTGTTCCTTCACATATGCAATCTGCACATTTAAATTTTCAATATGTTTTTTTAAAAGTTCTGCAGTGGCCAAAAGGTTATCTATTGTTTTCTCATTCTCCATGTTCACCACCAAGTTTATTGATTTTATATCTTGCTCTTGGGTCAGTTGCCTCCTTTAATGGAATAGAATAGGCATCTTCAATATTTATTTCCCTTCTATTTTTTCCATAAACACTGCCTAAAAAAGAATAAAAGTATTCCTCTGCTTCTTGTTTATTTTTAGCAGCTATTTCTTTTGTAATTCTAATTAATTTTTTTCCTTGCCTATAATTTCCAATCACTCTATAAATTTTCATTTCATCATCCCCTGGAATTTATTTTTTGATAATTTTAAAGCTTCCAATCCTGGCATACTTTCACCGGATAAAAAGTTTATTAATGCACCCCCACCAACGCTTACATGAGTGAATTTTTTGTTTAGTTCAAGCTTTGAAATCATAGATATTGTATGACCACCACCTGCTACTTTAAAACAATTAATATTTGCAATTGTTCTAAAAATTTCTTCAGTTCCTATTGAAAATTCCTCCAATTCATATACACCCATTGGGCCATTCAATATTATTGCCTTTGCTTCTTTAAGCATATCTGAGTATTTTGCAACTGTTTGTAATCCAATATCCATTATTGGATCATTTACAGGTAGTTCGGATATATCTATTTCATATCTATGGCCATCCTTTTTTATTGCAAAACTATCGGGGATTACAATCTTATCTCCATATTTCTCATTTAATTCTTTGCAAATAGAAAGTAAAGGTTCAATATTACCCAATTCTCTTTTAAGTGTTTCAATATTGACATTTCCGATATCAATACCCCTTGAAACTAGGAAAAGATTTGAAACAAGTCCCCCTGTAAATATTTTGTCAACAATACCCTTTTCTAGAAAATTTTTTGCCACTTTAAGGGAGTCATCCACCTTTGCTCCAGCTAATACGGCAAATTTTGGCCTAGAGTTATCAAATAAAAACTTTGAAAGCATTGTTATTTCTTTATCCATTAAAGCACCAGCAATGTTCGGAATATCCTCAGCAAATCCTACAAGTGTAGTTTGTGGTCTATGAATAGCTGCAAATGCATCATTAATAAAATAATCAAAAAGTGGAGATAGCCTTTTTACAATATGGGATCTTTTCTGAATTGAAATTGGTTCATCTGCCAAAACCACATCCTCAGAATAGAATCTAGTATTTTCTAACATTATCATATCCCCGTTCTTCATAGATTTAATTTTTTCAATTACAAATGATTCAAAAAGTCCATCCACATATTCAACAGGTCTCCTTAAAAGTCTTGAAAGTACCTCAGCATGTCTTTTTGTTGTTAAAAAGTCCTTTTTTCCTGGTCTTGATTGATGTGCTAAAATAACTACCTTTGACTCCCCCAATCTTTTTAACGTTTCTAAATGTGCATTAAACCTTGATGTATCAAGAATTTCACCTGTTTCCACGTTTACAGGTGAATTTAGATCAAGTCTTACTAGGACGCGCTTTCCTTTAAAATCAAAATCATCCATAGTAAAATAATCCTTCATGGTAAACAGTATTACTTTTGTTAATATAGTATTTTTGATTTTGAAAATATTTATATTTGAAATAACAATGTGGTTGCTATGTTTGAAGTTAGATTTCATGGTAGAGGTGGTCAAGGAGCAGTTACTGCTGCTAATATTCTTGCCACTGCAGCTTTTTATGAAGGAAATGATGTACAGTCTTTCCCATTTTTTGGTGTGGAAAGAAGAGGCGCACCTGTGGAAGCTTATACAAGAATTGATCAGAAAAAGATAGACATAAAAATGTATATATATAACCCAGATGCTATTGTAATATTAGATACATCCTTAATGGATAAGGTGGATGTTTTAAAAGGTCTTAAAAATGGTGGTTATATAATACTTAATACGCAGAAAAAACCTGAAGAATTTAATTTTAAAAACTTTAAGGTTGCGGTTGTAGATGCTACAGATGTTGCTGTTAATTTAGGGTTAGGATCAAAATCTTCGCCAATTGTTAATACTGCTATTCTTGGTGCATATTCCAAAGCTGTAGGTAATGTTAAGATAGAGAGTGTTGTTCGTGCCATAAAAGAAAGTGCACCAACAAAACCAGAAGAAAATGCTAAAGCTGCATTGGAATCTTATAATAGAACAATTTTAGGATGGTGATTATAATGAAAATAAGTAGGGGAGCAACAATAATTGAACCCGGAAGTACAGCTCTTGAAGAAACTGGATCATGGCGAACATTTAGGCCAGTCATTCGATATGAAAAATGTATTAGGTGTATGATATGTTGGAACTTTTGTCCAGAACCTGCTATAGAAAAGAAAGAGGGTGAAAACTATCCTGTGGCAAATCCAAAACTTATAAAAATGCCAGTTCCAGTTATCAATTATAATTATTGTAAAGGATGTGGAATATGTGTTAATGAATGCCCAACAAAGGCAATAGATTTTGTCAGGGAGGAAAAATAATATGCCAATGATGATGTTAAGAGGGAATGAAAGTACCGCATATGCGGCAAAACTTGCAAGGGTTAAGGTGATTCCAGCATATCCTATTACTCCATCAACATTATTTCCTGAAAAGATTTCAGAATTGATTGCAAATGGAGAAATGGATGCTGAATTTTTACCTGTTGAAAGTGAACATTCTGCATTATCGGCAGCAATTGGTGCTGCTGCAACTGGGGTAAGGGCAATGACAGCCACTGCAAGTCAAGGGCTAGCACTTATGCATGAAATGCTATTTATTGCAAGTGGGATGAGACTTCCAATTGTTATGGCAATAGGTAATAGGGCACTTAGTGCTCCAGTCAATATTTGGGCAGATCATCAAGATACAATTGCTGAAAGAGATTCCGGTTGGATACAATTTTATGCAGAAACAAATCAGGAAGCACTTGACCTAACACTTATTGCCTTTAAAGTAGCAGAAAATGAAAATGTACTTTTGCCTGCATTAATGGGAATGGATGCATTTGTTTTGACACATACAATGGAACCTGTAAATGTTCCTGACCAAAAAGATGTGGACGAATTCTTGGGTGAAAAAAAGATAAATTATCCAATATTGGATCCAGAAAAACCATCCACATTCGGATCCTTTGTTTTTCCTGAACATTATATTGAAATTAGATATTCACAGTTTATAGCAATGGAACATGCAAAAAAAGTAATAGACAATGTTTTTGAAGAATTTAATTCTAGATTTAAAAGAAAATATTCTAAAGTATCAGGTTTTATGTCGGATGATGCTGATATAATTTTCATTACTATGGGTTCAATGACAGGTACAGCAAGGGATTCCGTTAGGAAACTTAGGGAAAATGGTGAGAAAGTAGGGCTTGTTAAAATTACTGTTTACAGACCTTTCCCTAAGGATGAGATTATATCTATTACGAAAAATGCAAAGGTATTAGCTGTAGTTGATAGAAACATAAGTCCAGGATTTGCTGGTGCATTATTTACTGAAATAGTGGCAAGTTACAATAGGGAAAAAGATAGACCCATAATAATGGACTTCATAACAGGATTAGGTGGAAGGGACGTGAAAATTGAAACCTTTGAAAATATTTATAAAATTGCCAAAAATGCAATAAATGGCAAATTTAAAGAAATAAATTGGATAGATGTGGATGAAGAGGCAGTTAAAGAAGTGGAGGGATCCTTATGAATTATGAAGATTTTGAATTTTTTGCACCAGGTCACAGAGCATGTGCAGGTTGTGCTGCACCTATTATTGTAAAATGGGTTTTAAAGGTTTCCGGTCCAAAAACAATTGTTGTTAATGCCACAGGCTG
>JAVZSA010000001.1:0-64836 GCA_038880255.1 Thermoplasmata archaeon | reverse complement strand
TAGCAGGGTACAGAGCAGTACCATCTGGAACGATTACTGTAAGTGGAAACAGCACAGTGCAGATCTCGTTTATAGCAGTACCTACATCCTTCACAGTGACATTTACAGAGTCTGGGCTAGCAGCGGGTACCACATGGTCAGTAACATTTAACGGTGTACAGTACACTTCAACAACATCTACAATTATTATTACAGGCATACCTGCCGGAACTTATTCATACACTATCCAAAATGTGTCTGGATATACAGCGCCTGGCACTGCAACAATAACTGTAAATGGCAACGTCAGTGTAAATGCAGTGTTTCAAAAGATGCCATCTGAATTGAGTACATTATTACCATGGATCATAGTAATTATTTTGGTCATAGTGGTTATAGCAATATTAGTCGCATATGCCAGAAAACCAAAGAATCCCAAAGTAATTGAAACACCAGAGAAAGAAAATCCAAAACAGGAAAATAATCCATAAATCCTCTCATATTTTTTTATATTTTTTTAATTCTTCTAAAATCAATATCACATATCTTGCTCAAAAAAGTCTTAGTAAATTTGCCTTTAAACAATGCTTTGTTTAATAAATCTGACTAATGTTATAATATTATTATATAGTTTATATTATTATCATTTTCTATGTGTAAATTTAAAAATAAGAGATGGGAAAAACATCATAATAAGAAAAGATTTTTGCAAAAATACAACAACCAATTAATAATTAGAGATGAATTTTATCTTGATCTAGAATTTTCAGAGCATTGGGATGATGAACTTAGAGAAATGAACAAAGGGAAAGGAGTATATTGAAATTTCTGGATAGTTTTATTAAATGGATGATTGTATGGAATCAACTAGTTAATTATCGTGGAATGGAAGGGATCGGAAGAATGTTCAAAAATTACATGTTCATACCTTATTTTGAAGAGTAAAAAATAAAAAAAACATCTGTTATATTATTAGATGTTAGAAGGAAAAAGTTTAATTTAAATATAAACAATAAAAATCAATTTAACTTATAAAAGTTAGGAAAAACAAATAAAAACAATGACTTGAAAATAAAAAGACTAAAATATATCTACGCAAAATTATAATATGAGGTAGGTAGGAACAGAAAGCATATTTTCATTGGTAAAAAAGAAATATGAAGAAATACAGTTTTACAATCAAAAAAAATCTGATTCCAGAAGAATATCAGAGATTTTGGGCATACCATACAATAAAATGTTATGCAGAATCAAAAGGATGTGTTATCTTAATGAAAATTTAACGGTTTTCGAGTGAATTAAAGAGAGGGAATTAAAGATTATGAATATAATATAGATAAAAAATTACCAATAATTGATTTATTAAACACAACAAATTTTATAACAATCTTTAAATAAACATTATAAATTATTTTTTCACAATGAATATTGAAAGAATAAAAAAGAATGTTCAGGAAATAGTTACTCCTGAAGATCTTGAATCTATTTCAGATAGAAAAAATCTTAAGGGTTATATAGGTTTTGAACCTTCTGGACTAGTTCATCTTGGGACAGGTTTGATATGTGGAAACAAAATAAGGGATTTAGCAGAAGAAAATGTTTCAATGAGAGTACTTTTAGCCGACTGGCACGCTTTCATAAATGATAAATTTAATGGTAATATGGAAAAGATTAAAATGGCAGCAGAAATAATGAAAGAATCATTTCTGGCAATAGGAGTACCTGAAAATGTTCAATTTATTTATGCTGAAGAATTAGTGGATGGTAAAGAATATTGGTCAATATTACTTAAGGTGGCGAAAAATACCACTTTAAACAGGGTAAGGCGTGCCCTCGATATAATGGGAAGAAAAAGTTCTGACCTTGATCTTGATACCTCAAAAATGATCTATCCGTTTATGCAGGTAACAGATATTTTCTTTATGGATCTTGACATAGCACTTGGTGGCATGGATCAAAGGCATGCCCATATGCTCGCAAGAGATCTTGCCCCTAAATTGGGCTTTAAAGTTCCTGTAGCGATACATACACCCTTGCTTACAAATTTAAAGGGAGGAAACAGGATGGATTTTTCATTCAAAATGAGCAAAAGCAAGGGTGAGGGTGCTATTTTCGTAACAGATTCTCCTGAAATAATAAGATCTAAGATTAGAGGTGCATTTTGTCCAGAGGGAGAGGTTTCAAACAACCCCATTCTTGAAATTTACAAATTCATAATATTCCCATATTATAAAAATGAGGTAAAAATAGAAAGAAAATATGGTGGTGAAATAATAGTAAAAAATTACAATGAACTTGAAACATTATATTCGAAAAAAGAGATTCATCCACTTGATTTAAAAGAAAATATATCGGAATTATTGATAGAAATTTTAAAACCTGTGAGGGAAAGGTTAGATAAAAAAGAGGAATTGAGGGAAATGATAGAAAATATTTCTTCATAGAAATGATTTAAATTATTTTTTTGAAAAAAATTTTTTAATACTATGCTATTTTTCCATTATTATGGAATTTTCAAAAAATGAATTCAATGAATGGTACAATGATGTAATTGAAAAAACAGGTCTAGTTGATAAAAGATATCCTGTAAAAGGAATGAACGTGTGGATGCCCTATGGTTGGTCAATTGCTAGAAGAATTGATGAAATATTAAGAGAGTTAATGTTTTCCACAAACCATGAAGAAGTTTATTTCCCACTTCTTATACCAAAGGACCAATTTGCAAAGGAGGAAGAACACATAAGGGGTTTTGGAGGGGAGGTATTTTGGGTAGATAGAGGGGGAGATTCCCCACTTGACATTCCACTTGCATTAAGACCAACAAGTGAAACTGCTATGTATCCAATATTTTCTCTATGGATAAGAACACATGCGGATCTCCCACTAAAAGTATTTCAAATAGTAAATGTATTCAGATACGAAACAAAACAAACAAGGGTATTTCTTAGGGTAAGGGAAATTCATTTTTTCGAAGCACATACATGTCATAGGACTTTTGAAGAAGCAGAAAATCAGATAAATGAGGATAGGGAAATATGGAAAAAATTCTGTGATTTACTTGCTCTTCCATACATACTTAATAAAAGGCCTGAATGGGATAAATTTGCAGGGGCTGATTATTCAATTGCAGCTGATACAATAATGCCTTCAGGAAGACCATTACAAATAGGTACTATGCACAATTATAGGCAGAATTTTTCGAAAGCCTATGACATTAAGTTTCTTGATGAAAATGGTAAAAGAGATTATGTTCATCAAACAACATTTGGTATCAGTGAAAGGGTAATAGGTGCAATAGTAGGTATTCACGGAGATGACAATGGACTAATTTTGCCACCTGCAATTGCACCTTATCAAGTGGTAATAATTCCAATTCTACCATCGAAGGAAAATTCTAACAACAAAATTGAAATAAATGAAAATAATAAAGAAAAAATTCTTAATGAAAGTAGAAAATTCTATAAAGAGATTTCAAAAAATTTTAGGGTTAAACTTGATGATAGGGATAACTATACACCCGGCTATAAGTTTTATGATTGGGAAATGAAAGGTGTTCCCTTAAGGGTGGAAATAGGCCAAAAGGAAATAGAAAATAATGAAGTTACAATAGTTAGAAGGGATATACCAAAGGAAGAAAAGAATTCAAAAAGGAAAATTACTGTAAAAAGGGATAAGGCTCTAGAGGAAATTGAAAAATTACTTAATGATGTTCAAGAAAATCTAAAATTAAGGGCTTGGAAAATGATGTATGATTATATTGAAGAAGCTTCAAATATTGATGAGATTAGAAAGAGTAATAAAGTAAATATAATAAACTGGTGCGGTAGTGAGGAATGTGCAAAAAAAATTGAAGAAATTGCAGGTAAAAATGTTCTAGGAATACCAATTGAGAAAGGAGAAAAAAATGGAAAATGTGCTGTTTGTGGGAAGGATACAAATATTGTTTGTTATGTAGGAAAATCCTATTGACCTTTTTCATTTAATCTCGCAAGTATAACTCCTAAAATTCCAAAAATTATTATAGGTGTAACAAAGGAAAAAAGTCCCACATCAAACCATGCATTATATTTAAGGGACCAACCAATATAAAATATTAGCCCAATTAAAATTAATAAATATCCGAATATTTCCACAAGAGTATTTTTCCACATTATTTTGAACAAATCAAAACAATATAAAAATATTTTTACCAGATTTATGATACAAAAAATATGAAGGTAGGTACCTGTGGCTTTTGCATGAAAAGGTCAAATATTTATAAAGATCTTGATGTGGTGGAAATACAAAACACATTCTATGACTTTGTAAATGAATCTTGGTTAAAAGGTTTAAGAGAAGAGGCAGGGGATTTTGAATTTACATTTAAGGCAATACAAATTATTACGCACAAAAAAAATTCAAAAACATACAGAAGATTTAAGTCAATTTTTGGAAACAAGGAAAATTATGGAAATTTTAGAGATAATTGGGAAATAAACAACGCAATGGATAAAATGTTAGAATATGCAAAAATTTTAAATGCAAAAATAATGATTTTCCAAACACCTCCATCATTTTCAGAATGTGATGAAAATATCGAAAATTTAATGAATTTCTTTAAAAAATATAAAATGAATAATATTACCTATGGTCTTGAGCTAAGGGGAAATTGGAAAATTGATACCCTGAAATATATTTATGAAAATCTTGGTATAATACATGTTGTAGATCCATTTTATTCAGATAGTGTAAGTGAAGGTTTAAGATATTTTAGATTACATGGAAAAGGAGGTTATTCATATTCCTATACTATGGAAGATTTAATTTACTTGAAGAATAAAATTAAAGATAATGATTATATAATGTTTAATAACACAAATATGTGTGAAGATGCAAAAAAATTCAAGGCGATCATTCATGGAATCTAAAACACCTGCTAAGGTAATACTATTTGGGGAACATGCTGTTGTTTATGGAAAACCTGCAATAGCAGTGGCTATAAACATTTATTCAAGTGTAATAGTAGAGAAACACAGCTCAATGCTTATTGATGGAATTCAACCAGACAAAAAATATCATTCGTATATTCTTAAAGCATATGAACTTTCAGGGGTCGATTTCCCAGTAAGTATTAGAATAAGAAGCTCTTTTTCGCAATCATCAGGCCTAGGTTCATCAGCCTCAATTACCGTAGGAACTGTATCTTCCTTGCTTTACCTTATTGAAAAATGGTCAAAGGATAATATTGCAAGGATTGCATTTGAAACAGAATATCAAGTTCAAGGAAGGGCAAGTCCAATTGATACTTCAACAGTCACATTAGGTGGTGCTGTAATGATCTCCCCAAAAAAAAGTGAAAGATCATTATGGAAAATAGAGAAAAATGGTTATTTATGGTGGATAGAAAGATTGGAAATATCTGAATTGGATTTAATTGTTGCAAACTCTGGTATTAGATCATCAACTGCACAAATGGTTTCTAAAGTGAATAATTTTGTATCAAAAAATAAATTTGGAATGGAAATTATTGATGAAATAGGTAAGATTACAGAAGATGCAATAGCCCCACTGAAAAATGGAGATCTTGAAAAAATAGGAAATCTTATGAATAGGAACAATAAACTTCTCAATATAATCGGAGTGGGTCATGAAAGTACAACTAAAATTATTGAAAATGTTATAGATTATTCATACGGAGCGAAGATTACGGGAGCAGGTGGTGGGGGTGCAGTTGTAATAATACCTAGAAAGAAAGAAATGGTAATAGAAAAACTTGAAAGTATGGGTATAAAATATTATGAAGTTAAAATAGATAATGAAGGAGTTTCATTCATCAAATGATGGAATTCTTGTAATCGCCCCCACCTTATCATTTTCCTTTAGATCGATTAATTTTACACCTGATGCATTTCTACCTAGCTCTGGTATTTCACTAAGTGAAAACTGTATTGTCATTCCCTTTATTGTCTGTAACATTATTACATCATTTTCTACAACTTTTATTGCTCCTGCAAGTTTTCCAGTCTTATCATTGATTCTTTGGCCCCTAATCCCTATTTTCCCTCTATGTGTTCTTCTGAACATTTCTACCTTTGTTATTTTTCCTCTGCCAAGCTCTGTTACTGTAAGGATTAAATCATCAGGTTTAACAGATGAGATTGAAAGTGCACTATCACCTTCCCTTATCTTTATACCTCTCACTCCATGACTTATCCTACCCATCTCTCTCAATTCTTTTGATGGGAATCTTACAGTTTGGCCATTCGTAGTGAATATGAAAATATCTTCATCATCTTTTGCCAAGCAAACATCTTTTATTGTATCTCCATCCAACGAAATTGCAATAATACCTCTGGATCTAATATTAATAAAATGTTTTAATGATGTTTTCTTTACAATCCCTTTTGTTGTGAGAAATACTATATTTCCCTCAGATTTTTCATTAATTGGAAGTATTCTTTCCACTACCTCATTTTCATCGAGTTCTATATAATTTTTTATATTCTTACCACTTGCTTTTCTGGATGTTTGTACTATTTTATAACATTTTAATGAATATACCCTTCCCTTATTTGTGAAAAAGAGCAAATTATCATGACTGTTCGCTATGAATACCTGAACAGGAAAATCCTCTTCCCCATATTCTGTTATAACTCCAGTTCCACCTCTTCCTTGGGACCTATATTCATCCATAGAAATTCTCTTTATGTATCCCCCCTTGGTAAATGTTACAACAAAGTTTTCTGGGGGTATGAGATCTTCAATGTCTCTTCTACCCAATTCTTCCTTCATTATTTCTGTTTTTCTTGAATCACCATATCTTTTTTTAAGGTCCAACAACTCTTTAACCATTAGATCATAGATTTTTTCTTCATGAGAAAGTAGATCCTTTAACCTCTCTATTTCCTTTCTAATCTCTTCCTCCTCTCTAATAATCGATTCCCTCTCCATTGCTGTTAATCTCTGCAACCTTAGATCTAGCACAGCTTTAGCTTGTATTTCACTCATATTAAAATTTTTAATCAATGCTTCCTTTGCCTCACCATAATCTTTGGATGATCTGATCGTATTAATAACTTCATCGAGATGATCTAAGGCGATAATATAACCTTGAAGTATGTGCTCCCTTTCTTCATCTTTCCTTAGATCATATTTAATTTTTTTAGTTATTACACCAAACCTATGTTTTACAAATTCTGAAATTAATTCTTTCAAATTGAAAATTCTTGGAACATTATCAATTAATGCTAGATTTATTATTCCATAGGATACTTCAAGCTGGGTATGCTCAAGTAATTGATTTAGAACTATATCAGTATTTGCATCTTTTTTCAGTCTTATCACAATTCTTATTCCCTCTTTATTACTTTCATCCCTAATTCCCTGTATACCACTTATTTTCTCATCCTTAACAAGACTTCCAATATTTTTTAAAAGTTCTGATTTATTTACTTCATATGGTATTTCAGTAAAAATAATGTCCCTCTCATGAATTTCATATCTTCCCCTTATTTTTATCATTCCCTTTCCAGTTTTATATGCTTCAACAAGACCTGAATAATTGAATACTACACCACCTGTTGGAAAATCTGGACCCTTAATAATCTCTATTAATTCATCAATGGTACAATCCCTATGATTTATGTAATGAATTATTGCGTCTATTGTATCTGAAATATTATGAGGAGGCATATTTGTAGCCATTCCTACAGCTATACCTGAAGATCCATTTATGAGAAGATTTGGTACCTTTGATGGTAAATATATTGGCTCATTTAGTGTTCCATCAAAATTTTGCATCGTTGGTACTGTTTCCTTTTCTATATCCTCAAGCATTTCTTCAGCAAGTCTTTCCATCCTTGCCTCAGTATATCTCATGGCCGCAGGTGAATCACCATCCACACTTCCAAAATTTCCTTGACCTTGAACGAGGGTATACCTGAGAGAAAATGGTTGTGCCATCCTTACAAGAGCATCATATATTGGTGCCTCACCATGAGGATGATATTTACCCATCACTTCACCCACTATCCTAGCACATTTCCTAAAAGGTTTATCATGTGTAAGACCCATCTCGTACATTGAATAAAGTATCCTTCTTTGAACAGGTTTTAAACCATCCCTCACATCTGGCAAAGACCTTCCCACTATGACGCTCATAGCATAATCCATGTAAGAATATTTCATTTCTTCTTCTATTGTCTTTGTTTGAACATTTGACATTCCATCCACCTCATATGTCAAGATTCATTACCTCTTTCGCATGTTTTAGAATAAACTCCCTTCTTGGTTCAACTTGATCACCCATTAAAAGTGTAAATAGTCTGTCAGCTTCGGATGCTGTTTCTATGTCAATTTTAAGTAATCTTCTTGTTTCTGGGTTCATTGTTGTCTCCCAAAGCTGTTGTGGATTCATTTCACCAAGTCCTTTAAACCTCTGTACTATGGAATTTTCTCCAATTTCTTTTAAAACCTTATCCTTTTCATCATCTGAATAAACATATCTTACATTTGTTCCCTTCTGTATTCTATATAATGGTGGCTGAGCTATATACACATGACCATTTAATATAAGATCCTTCATGTATCTATAGAAAAATGTTAGTAGAAGTGTCCTTATATGCGCACCATCTACATCAGCATCAGTCATTATTATAATCTTTCCGTACCTTAATTTTGAAATATCAAAGTCCTCCTTTACACCTGTACCTATGGCAGAAATCAATGCCTTTATTTCATCACTTTTAAATGCTCTTTCAATATTGGCCTTTTCCACATTTAATATTTTACCTCTAAGTGGTAGTATTGCCTGAAATTCCCTATTTCTTGCCTGCTTTGCGCTTCCGCCTGCACTATCACCCTCAACGATGAACAATTCAGTTTTTTCTCTATCCTCCAAGGAACAGTCTGCCAATTTACCTGGAAGATCCAGAGCGTCAAGTAAATTTTTTCTCCTAACAAGTTCCTTTGCCTTTTTTGCAGCCTCTCTTGCCATTGCATTATTTATTATCTTGGAAATTATTGCTTTAGCCGTATTTGGATTTTCTTCAAGATATTTTCTTAAATGTTTAATGACGATAGAACTTACAATACCCTTTACTTCACTGTTACCAAGTTTAGTCTTTGTTTGTCCTTCAAACTGTGGTTCTGGATGTTTTACGAGTAATACTGCAGTAAGTCCCTCCCTAATATCATCCCCTGTTATTGTAAAATCTTTTAACAAATTATTTTCCTTTGCATAATCGTTAAATACTCTTGTAAGTGCTATCCTAAATCCAATCATGTGAGTTCCACCATCTTCAGTCTGAATATCGTTCACATAGCCCAAAAATGTTTCATATGTAGAATCGGTATATTGCATTGCCGCCTCTACCTTTATTTCATTTTCATTATCTTCAAAATATATTATATCATTATGAAGAGGTTGAACACCTTCATTTAAAAACTTTATGAACTCAACTAATCCTCCATCATATTTGAATTCTTCTGTCTGCTGTGTCCTTAAGTCCTTTAGAACTATCCTTAAACCCTTATTTAAAAATGCTAGGCTTCTTAACTTACCCTTTACTATGTCATACTTAAAGTTTAAAGTCTCAAAAACCTGAGGATCAGGTTTAAAATAGACATAAGTGCCTGTGGGTGATTGAAGTTCCAAATCAACATTCTCATATAAGATTATTTTTCCATCCTCTACTTTTCCTATTTCTTTTATTTCATTTAATTTTTTTCCTCTTGAATACTCTTGCATATAAATTTTATTATCCCTTTTTACCACTACTTTAAAATATTCTGAGAGAAAATTTACCACATGAATTCCCACCCCATGAAGACCTCCTGAAACCTTGTAGACCTTTTTATCAAACTTTGCACCTGAATGAAGTTCTGTCAGAACAATTTCAAGTCCTGGCTTATTGTAAATTGGATGAATATCCACAGGTATTCCTCTACCATCATCTTCAACACTTGCTGCCCCATTAGGATAAAGTTTTACAACAATGTTCTTACATATTCCTGCAAGGGCTTCATCAACACTGTTGTCCACCACCTCAAGTAAAAGGTGGTGAAGACCTCTCTCCTCTGTACTTCCAATGTACATACCCGGTCTTTTTCTTACCGCATCCAAATCACTCAAAATTTGTATATCCTCAGCTCTGTAATTCATATTATTTTCCATAATTATTTCCTCTTCCTATTCTTAATGAATTGCATGCATAAAAACCTTTTTATTTTTATTAATTTTCATAATATATACCAATACCACCATTTTATATAAAGATCCTAAAATTTTTCTATTTAATATTTTAACTTTTCTATCAAGAATTTCAAAATTGATAAAAAAATTATTCAATTCATCCTCTGTAAAATAATGGGTATAAATTCCATTTCCTCTAAGAAATGTGTTTTTTTCTATTTCCTTACCTTTCCCATACCTAAAATCCTCAGTGGAAAAACCCTCAAACACAAAAATTGCATTATCCTTTGATACTCTGAATATTTCTTGGATTGCTTTTTTTCTATCATCCATTAACATGTGTGAAATTGCATGGGATGCAATTATTGCATCAAATATTGAATCCCTAAATGGAAGATTTAAGGCATTTCCCAATATTTTTGCATATTCTTTTCCACTAGATCGCCTTAATGAGTTCATTGAAAAATCTAAAAGTATTACATTGTAACCCTTTTCAACCAATCTAAAACTTGATTTTCCTGTGCCAGAACAAAAATCAAGAATTAATGAACCCTTTGAAAGATAATTTTCAATAGGATATTCCTTGTAGACTCTCCAAGGATCCTTATGGTTTGAATAAAATTTTTCCCAACTTTTCCTCTGATTCTTAAGAGATATAGGCATACCTTTCCGCCCTAAGGTATAATCTTCTCCAAAACAATCTATTTAAAATTACCACGGTTAAGCTCAATATAACAACATAGAAAATATTTAGAAAAACGTTACCCTTTACATAAGTAGCGTAATCTATTAAATATCCTATTCCAAGGACTGAATAAACAGTTCCATTAATTATTATGTATTCAGATACTATTAATGCATTCCATCCCCCTCCCCATCCGGTAATGCTACCAGTTAAAAGTGGCGCAAATATTCCCGGTAAAAGTACCTTCCTTATATACTGCCACTTTTTGAACCTAAATGCCCTTGATACTGTATCATAATCAGCAGGGAAAGTCCTTATACCTGAGAGTACATTAAAAAGAATATACCATTGCATACCGGTCATTATTAAAAGTATGGAAGCAATGTTTGTACCAAAAGGCATTTTTATAAATATAAGAACGAAGAATGGGAAAAGTGCTGTAGCAGGTATTGAAGCAAGAATTTCAAATAATGGATTCAACCATTTCTCTGAATTTTTATGTGATTTAAGGTATATTGCAAGTGGGATTATCCAAGCCAGTGAGAGTAAATAAGCTATCAAAAGTCTTAAAATGGAATAGAATAATGCAATTGGAACAATAAAAATATCATTGCTTGAAATTTCAAAATTTATGCCATGTTCAATTGATATAAAAAGTGCGTAAAAAATGAAGATTAATAACAGAGAAAAGAAAAAGTAAAGTATATACTTTTTATATTTCCAAATCCAAGAAAAAACTCTAAACTTTCTATTTCTAAAAGATAATTTTTTAAAAATACTTACCATGAAATCGAGGGACGGTAAATAATTAAGAAGTTTAGCCAAATAAAATTTCTTTTCAATCTGCTCTTCCGATAAACTTTCATACTTATATTTCTCAGATACCTTTGATAGAGGTCTCCAAAACAAAATATCCATTAAAACAATTATTAAAACAAGTGTAAATAGTGCGAGTAAACCGTAAGATATCTCACCACTCATTACCATTCTCCACATAAAAGATCCCAAACCTGGCAAAGTATAAGTTAGATTACCCACCGATATTATTTCTGCGGCAAAAAGAAAATACCAACCGCCCGCCCAAGACATCATGCTATTGTATATTAGCCTTGGAATCATTGAAGGAAAATAAAGATATCTGAATCTTATTATTCCCTTAAGTTTAAATGCATTGGATGCAATCCTCAATTCTTCAGGTATTGTAATAATACTTTCATAAACACCAAAAGCCATATTCCAAGCTTGACTTGTAAAAATAAGTATAATTGATGCTATTTCTGCACCTATACTGGAAGGGAGATACATTATTAAAATAAATATCACAATTGGAAAAAAACCAAGAATAGGAACACTTTGAAGTATGTCCAAGATTGGAATCATAATTTTTTCTGCTTTTTTATTTGTTGCAGCGTACAATCCATAAAGTATTGAAAATATAAGGGAAATTATATACGCTACTAACATCCTAAGGAATGAAAAAAGAGCATATTGCCAAACAGTAAGAACAAGATTTGCTGGAAAAATTGCATAAAATGCAACTATGAGGAGAATCCCCACCTCGATTATTGCATATTTTCTTAGGATGTTTTCCATTATATCCTGGGATTATAATGTAATTAAAAAATTTTGTCAGAAAAAACTATTTATATAAAGATTAACTATTAAATAATTAAGATGAATTTAGAGAAAATTGAGGAATTAAAAAGAATTCTAATTTCTGAACAGAATAATTTTTTAAATTTGATAAATAAATATCATATAAAATATTTAATAGGACCCCCAAGATCCGGCAAAACATATTTTATAAATGATATTAAGAAAAAATTTAAGAAATTATCTTTAGATGAATTCACTTTTGGTTTAATAAATCAAGATAGGGATATTGAAGATATTATAAAAAATCCGGGAAAAAATATTAGTATCTTTAAAATAAAAAATTTTGTTAATAGCGGTAATTTTGATATAAAAATGATTCCTGAAGAATTATTAAATCAAATTGAAAATATAAATAAAAAAAAGGGTTTAATATATGCAATAAAGGGTGATAATTTTAAAGAAATAACTATATCATGGATGGGAATAAACTATATTTTACCTGGCCTACTAGAATATGATGATTTGGAAATTGAAAAACAAAGGAAAATATATAATAAATTGGTAGATTATTTAAAATTTCAGAATCTTGGTCTCCATTCAAATGAATTTATAAATGCAATTCCTTTTTAAATGATTCTGAAATTAGAGAATTAAAGAATATTGTTTCAGCAATAAATTTAAAAACAAATAGAAATTGTGACAAAATTTTAATTTCATTGATCCTCTTATTTTATCATGATTATGGCTTAAATTATGGGGAAAAATTTAAAGAATTCATTAAAGACTGGAAAAATTTGATTGATGATTATAAGCATATTTTGTCTTCTCAATTTTCTTTAGAGTTAAAAATTGATAGAAATAATGTCTATGATTGTCTAAATTCACTTAACAACTTTGATTTTATTCTTGAAAAGCTTGATAGTTTTGTCAAAAATTTAACAATGAATTTAAAAAATTCCATTATGGAATTGAATTTTAATGAATCTATAAATTTATTAGGTAATGTACCATTATTTGAAAAATTAATTGAAGATATTGATAATCTAATAGCCCCAAGCATTGAAAAATCATGGGATATTCTTCAAAAGGGTACAATAATTCTCAAATCTGAGAATAGAGTAGATAATATAATATTTATCAGTTTAATTTTAAAGAAATATTTTAAAAAATCAATTTTTTTGAAAGAAAAACACAGAGGTATTATGAATTGGTTAATGCAAGATTCTTTAATAATTACAAAAAATTACATACCTGAATATCCTATACCTAATTTAATTTCAATTGTTGACTCTTCATATAATTTGAATTTAAAATTAATTGAATTTTTGGACCCATAAAATTTTATTTATTAAACAGTACAGGGAATCATGTAGTTCTTTTTGAATGGCAAGATTATACCAAAGATTTAATTTTAAAATTTTTAAGGTTAATTTTACCTGAAGAAAAATGGAATTTATTTGAAGAAGGGGGATTTATAGATAAATTTCATTTTAATACAATATCAGAAATTTATTTGTTTTGTAAGACTTTTTCAATTATGTTAGAAGAAATTAATCCTTCAGAATTAATTAATTTGTTGGAAATAGATGCTAAAAAGTATTATATTGAACATATACTAAATAAATATAATAAAATAAATTTACTTATTATATACATTGGTACTAAATTTCCAATTGATGAAATTATAATTAAAAATTTTAATATTGATACATCAATTTTTGAAAAAATTGATGGTGAATATATAATTCCACAAGAAATTTCAGAAGAATTGAAAAAAAATATTTTAGAATTTCAGAATTTCGTATCATATATTAATGAAATAGCTCAGGAAGCAAAATCCTATGTAAAAAATTTAATTAATAATATGGAAATTCCATACTTTAAAGATAACATTAACCTTGTTATTTGGTATACTCTAATTACCAATGGTGTTAGTTCATTAAAACTTCTTCCCAAAATTTTACCTAGCCTTGAATATATTTATTCTTATCTCACACCTCTAGCATTATTAAAAGAAAAGGGAAAAGGAAGTTATGCTTACACTCCATTATTAATGTCTTTAAATGATAAAAATTTCTATTCTATTCCGTTCATTTTTAAGGAGTATGGTAGAGAATCACCAGAAGGAAAAATAATAATTTCTTATTTCAATTCCCTTCATAAATTAAATTTAATGGAGAATACAAATTTAAAAATTCTTGAATATATAAATAATTCAGTCTCAAGTAATGATGATGAATTTTACCATTTTTTTGCTGGTGCTAATCATTTGGAAAAAGGGGATTTTGAAAATGCAATAAAAGAATTTGATATTTCAATTGAAAAAATCACATATTCTTTGATTCATACATACTTAAGGCAATAGCAATATATGAATTGGAAAAAAGTGTAATTTCTTTAGGTAAGAAAAAAGAATTGTTAGAAAGTGCTTTAAAAGAATTGAACAATTCACTAGCCATAAATAATGAACTTTATTTCTCCAATTATTTAAAAGGAGTCATTTTATTAAAAGAAGTAAAGATTGAGAATAATAGAATTAGAAAAAAAGGTTTATTAGATTTAGCCTTAAAAGAATTTGAGAATGGTATTTCTTTAAATAAGGATTTTCCATTATTGTATTCAGGAAAGGGCGAATGTCTATATCAATTCGGTCTTCTTGAAAATGAAATAGAAAAAAGGAAAGAATTTTTTGAAAATGCACTGAAAATTTTTTCAGATGTATGTGAAATAGATCCAAAAATTAGGATTGCTATTTATGGTAAAGGTAATTGTTACTATGAACTGTCAAAACTTGAATTTAGTTTAAATTCAAAAAATATTCTTCTTTTGAATGCTTTGCAAGAATATGATTTATTAATACAATTTTATGATGATCCTCTAGCACATAATGGCAAAGGTAACGTGTACTTGATACTATCAAGATTCAATAGGAACGAAAATGAAAGATTAAAGAATATTGAAATGGCAATTAAAGAGTATGAAAAATCAATGAAAATGGATGAAAGAATTGTTGAAAATTATGTAGGACTTGGAAATGCCTATTTAGAAATTTTTAAAAATAAAAGTGGTAAAGACAAAAAGATTGATTTAATTAAAAAGGCTCTAGATTATTTTAATTTGGGTCTTAATCTTGATCCTCTTAATACATATCTGCATAATGGAAAGGCTGAAGGATATTTAGAAATGTCAAGAATTACTGTCAATAAAGATGAAAAAGTTGAATTCTTGAAAATTTCATTAGAAGAATTTGAAAAATGTATAAAAACTGATGGGGAGTTTATTCATGCGTATAATGGTATTGGAAATGTATTCATTGATCTATATAAAATAGAGAGTGACAATGAAAAAAGGGATAAATATTTAAAAAATGCTATTAAAAATTTTGAAAATGCTTTATCAATAAATAGTAAATATTCCTTATCATATAATGGTCTCTCAATTTGTTATGCACTTATGAGTAAAAATATTAAAAACAAAGAAAAGAAAAAAATGTACATTTATAAATCGATTGAAGAAATTGACAAATCCATTTCATATGATCCACTATTTTCATTTCCATATCATAATATGGGAAATAGATTACTAGACTTAGCCAATATTGAAAATAATTTAAATAAAAAAATGGAATTTTTAGAGAAGGCAATCAAAAAGTATGAGGAATCTATATCTTTAAATCCATCACTAAAATATTCATATGCTGGGATGGGGGACTGCTATAGAAAAATGGCATTAATTGAAAAGGATAAGAAAAAAAGGAAAAATTTTCTTGAACAGGCGATAAAACAATATGAAAGTGCAATTTCTTTGGACAAAGATTTTGAAAATGCGAGAAAAAATTTAGAATTATGTAAAACTTTGATTTATAAATATAAAATCTAATATAAATTTGTTAAAAATTTTAATGTATAAGAATGACAAAAAATTTATATATTTTTACACATTTGAGTAATAAGGTGATTAGATATGTTGGGTTGGTTTGGTGGTAGAGGAAAAGGTTGGGGAGCAACATTAGGCTATTGCCCATGGACTGGTCTTCCAAGAGGTGCAAGATGGCTAAATTATCCATATTACGGAACATATACACCATATGGTTATAACTATCCTGGCTATTGGTGGTATTACAGTCCTTGGCAAAGATTTAATCCAGAAACATATGATGAGAAGGAGGCATTAGAAAATGAATACAAATATCTCCAGGAAAGACTTGAAGATGTAAAAAGGAGACTTGATCAACTGAAAAAGTAATTTTTGGTAAACCTAAAATATTTTAATTCATTTTCTTTTTTGGTGTTTCAAATGAGAATATGTTTTGCTACTTCAGGTACTGGAGGTTTGAAAGATTTTGTTAGTTTACAGTTTGGAAGATGCCCTACATTTACAATAGTGGATGCGGAAAAAGAAGAAATTAAAAATGTAAGTATAATTCAAAATCCAGGTTCATTTGCTGGGAGTGGTGCAGGAATTCAAGCTGCACAATTGATAATTAATGAAAAATGTAATGTGGTAATTGCTGGCTCAATAGGCCCAAACTCTTTTCAAGTACTTTCAATGAATGGTATTGATATGAGAGAAAGCCCCGCAATCACTGTTGAAGAATCAATTAAAATGTTTTTTGAAGGAAAATTACCCCCGGCTACAGGAATGAGAGGTCCTGGAATGGGCAGAGGATTCGGACATCGTGGGAGATTTGGTCCCTATTGACCCTGTATGATTTTTACTGTAACTGGAGGAAAAGGTGGAACGGGAAAAAGTACCGTCGCTGTTAATTTAGCCTGGGAACTTTCAAAAAAATTTAATGTCGTTTTGGCGGATGTGGATGTGGAATGCCCAAATGATCATATATTACTCTCTGCAAAACTAGATAACGAAAGAGAGGAACACATATTTAAGCCAAAATTTGATTATGAAAAATGTATAAAATGTTCTTTGTGCGCCAAAAACTGTTCAGAAAATGCAATAATATTATTTAGTAATGGTTATCCATTTCTAATGCCTACTTTATGTACTGGATGTAAAACCTGTAAGTTTGTATGTCCAGTTGGGGCAGTAAAGGAGGATAAAAAAATCATAGGTCATACTTATGTAACAAAAGTTAATGAAAATTTTACACTCGTTTCCGGTATACTCAACGAAGGAGAGGAAAGATCCTATCCTCTTGTACTTTCTACAAAAAAAAGGGCTTTTGAGATCTCCCACGATATTTTAATTTTTGATACATCATCCGGAACTGGAAACCATGTGGCAGCAGCAATTGAAGACTCAGATCTTGTAATTGTAGTAACAGAACCAACACCTTTAGGTTTGCACGATCTTAAAAAAATTTTTGATCTTTTAAAGAAACAAAACAAAATTGGATATGGCATAATGAATAGATATAACATTGTGGATGAAATTCCCAATGTAAATGGGGTTGAATTTATAGGAAAAATACAGGTAAGCGATAAAATATTAAAAAGTTATATAAGTGGTATTCCAGTAGTGAAAATGTTCCCGGAAAGTGATGAATCAAGGATTTTCTCAGATATTTCAAATAAGGTGGTGCATTTATTATGGCGGAAATAGTGGTGGCAAGTGGGAAAGGAGGAGTAGGAAAAAGTACTATATCCTCATCATTATCAGTAATTTTAAGTGACAAAAAAATAGGGATAGTTGATGCTGATGCTGAAGCACCAAATCTGCATTTAATATTTGACATAAATAACTGGGAAAAGGAGATTGATTATAGAAATAAAAGTGTTGCAGTGGTAAATTATTCCAAATGTGATATGTGTTTAATCTGTGAAAAAAATTGCTCATATGAAGCAATTTATCACGATAGTTTGTTGAAGATAAGGGATTATGTATGTGAAGGATGTGGAGCCTGTAAAGTAGTTTGCCCAAAAAAGGCTATTGAAATAATAAAAGATCAGCATTCAGGATGGATCAGAATTTCAAGTACGAAGTATGGACCTCTTATTACCTCTGAACTTGAGGTGGGTCAGCCAAATAGTGGTAAACTGGTTACAGAAGAAAAAAAGATTGCAAGAGAGTGGATAAGAGATGGAAAGGTAAAAAATCTTATAGTTGATTCAGCGGCGGGAATAGGATGTCAAGTAATAGCCTCAGTAAGTGGTGCAAATTATGCAATATTGGTAGCAGAACCAACAGAATCCAGCCTGAGTGATCTTTCAAGGATTTTTTCCCTCACTTATCATTTTAGAATAAAATCCTATATAATTTTGAATAAGAGTAATATAAATCCAGGATTTGATGGAATTAAAAAATTTGCAAGTGAAAATAATATTGAAATATTAGGGGAAATTCCCTACGACGAAAATGTTTCAAAATCGCTTGCATATAAAAAACCTTTAGTGTTGTTTAATCCCAAATCAATTGCAACTAAAGCAATTATTGAAATTTCTGAAAGTGTAAAAAAATTTTTAGACTAATCTATTATTCTTAAAATTATAAAAGCCACAAGTGGGCCAATTGAAAGTGTAATGAATGAAAGAAAAATATTGCCTGTATAAGTGATTATAGCTCCTATAATTGCTGGAACGATTATAAGACTTGGTTGTGAAATAAGATTTGCCAAACCCATTGAAGTTGCTTCCTTTCCCTTTGTAATTTCAGAAATGAATGCATCTAAAGGTGTCCTATACCCAAATGAAATAAAACCCAATATAAATGATATTGGAAACATAAAGTATGGTCCAATAAATGGGAATAGTATCAAAAGAATAAAAAATAAGATTAAATAGATTGAAGATACACCTTTCCTATTTTTAAAAATATCAGATATTATACCTGAAATTGGAATGGATAGGATTGCACCTAATGAAAAAATGGCTGAGACTAAACCTGAATATATATAACTAAGGTTAAACTCTAAATGAGATAATAAAAACAAATAGGTAGAGATACCCCACATACCCCAAAATCCTGAAAATCTTACAAATGCAGCGAGTATTGACTTTTTATTTATTGCATTTTTTACATTTTTTTCATCAAATTTTTTAATAAAAAAAAGAGGGATGGACATTACAAATGCAACTATTGAAATATAAACATAAACTGATCTCCAATCTATTAAGGATAAATTCCCAGTCAAAAAAATATTAGTGATTAAAAGTGAAGAAGGGCCTGCAGTATTTAAAAGACTTATTGCAGTGGCCCTAAACTTTTTTTCTTTTTCTGAAACAATTTTAATGGATCCTATATATGTAGGTGCAGAAAATACTCCCAACATAAACATTGAAAAAAGTGATATATAATAATTCTTTGAAAATGAAAAAATTATTGAAAAAATGCCTAAAAATATAAGGGATGCAGATATCACCCTGTATCCATATTTATCCACAAAGTGTCCCATGGGTAAATTAAATAATGCATAACCTATATAAAAGGAAGATAAAAGGAGTGAGGCAAAAAAATAATTAATATTTAATGATTCCTTTATTGGAATTATTGTAACACTAAAAACAAGTCTAATGAATATTTCTGGAAATGTTATTAACCAAGCAATTATTATTCTTAAAAATTTTGTATCAAATTTCACCAATAAAAAAAATAAAAAGTAGTAAATAAATCTTTATGCTGGATAGTAATGTGCAAAGCTTACTAGATGTTCCAATAGAGCATTGTAGCCTATAAACAGTGCAACAAATGTAGCAACTATGAGTATTATAAACTCAAGATAATAAAGAGCTTTCACTGCTCCAACTGGTTTTAAAATCAAAATTGGTGAAAGAAGAGCACTTATTCCACTTGACAAATAAAGACCAAAAGCTGGGAGGAAATTTGCTCCTGTTTCCAATTTATCCGCTGCCATTGCATAAGCTCCAAGAATTACGTAAATACCTATAATAAATGCGAAAATTGTTAACCATGATGGTGATTTACCCTTATAAAACATATAGGAACCAAGGAAAAGAAGAAGACCAAAGAACAATAAAGGATCACCAAAAAGCATATTATACCCGCCTGGAAGAGGCCATGTGAAAGCCATTATAAAACCACTAACAAAATCAAAAAATCCAATCCCCATTGCAGGTATTGCTAACTTTTCTTTCAAATCTTCCAATTTATTTAGTGCAGAAAATAGAACAAAAAGGGCTACAAGTAGTAAACCCGAACCTAGACCAATCAGCATTATTGCTAGAGAATCTATAAAACCTGCCATTATAATCACCTAATTAAGATAAATTAATATAGATATATTAAATAAAAAGTTTAAAAATTTAAATTAAATTTATTTTTTTAAAGTATTTCTTGAGTTCAATTCTACCCAGGCAAGAAGAGGTAAAAGTAGAGATCTTAATTTCTTACCCTTTTTAGTTAGCATATAGATTGTTGAAATTGGAGCCTTTTCTGTGATTATTTTCTTTTTTATAAGATCTAATTCCTCTAGTTCTTTTAACCGTTGTGAAAGTAAATTAGGACGAGGGAATCCGGTTTTTTTCAATATTTCGTTGAAATTGACTTTGTCCTGATTTCCAAGAAGTGCAATAATAAGTATTGTATATTTTTTACCTAAGACATTAAGAATTTTTTCTGAAGGTAAAACACAAATTGTCTTACCTCTATACCCAATCATACATGCAAGTTGGTCTTCAATACAATCTTTTTTTTCCATAGGATTTAAAAATAATAAATACCTTTATAAAATATTTTCTAATATTTATTTGATTAAATTAATAAAAATTAAATTTGATGATGATAGGATTTTAAGGGTAATGGAGGATATTGGTTTAAAACCAGCTCAAGATTTTTTAAATAGGTATCCCCACCAGCTTTCAGGTGGTCAAAGACAGAGAGTAGCAATTGCAAGGGCTCTTGGGATTTCACCTGAATTTATTGTAGCTGATGAACCTGTTTCAATGCTCGATGTTTCTATAAGAGCAAATTTTCTAAATCTTATGAAAGAAATGAATAGAAAATATCAAGTATCTATGCTTATGATTACACATGATATATCCGTTGCATCCTACGTTGGGAATAAAATTAGTGTACTTTATTTAGGTAAATTAATGGAAGAAGGAAAAAAGGATGAAATAATAAATAATCCTCTTCATCCCTATACAAGGGCACTTATGGATGCAATACCCACCTTAGGAAAGAAGGAAAAAGAGGTAAATATTAAAGGAGAAATACCAAACCCTATGGAAATACCCACAGGATGCAGGTTTCACCCAAGATGTCCATATGCATTTGAAAAGTGCAGAAAAGAGGAACCTGAATTGTTAAATATAAAAGGTGATCATTGGGTTGCGTGCCATCTTTATTCTAAATAATGAAATTCTAAAAATTTTAGCGAGAAAATTAAATAAACAATAAGGATCTTTCAGTAATATGTATAGAACACCCGCAATTGGAAAAAAAGGGTTGGTAGTTTCAGGGCATCCTCTCGCCACCAGTGCCGGCTTAAAAATTCTTCAGGAAGGTGGAAATGCTGCCGATGCTGCAATAGCAGTAAGTTCTGTTTTATCTGTTGTTTTACCATCACAGAATGGGATTGGTGGTGATTTTTTTGCTCTTTATTATGATTCTTCAAATGGGAAAATCAAATTTTTAAATGCTAGTGGCTATTCAGGTTCATTAGCAAAATTTGAAAATTTACCAGAAGAATCTGGAATTAAAATACTTCCTAAGGAAAGTCCATATTCAATCACTGTTCCAGGAATTACATATGGATGGTATCTTCTTTCTTCCTATTCAACAATGAAATTTGAAAAGTTACTTTCTCAATCAATAGATTATGCTGAAAATGGTTTTCCCATTTCCTATCATTTATCATCTCAAATTTTTAAAAGTAAAGAAAAAATTAGGAAAAATAAATTTTTATTTGAAAATTTTTCAGGAAAAATGTTTGGAGAAACTGTAAAAAACTTGCCTCTGGCCCAAACATTAAAGAAAATATCTGAAAATCCATTAGATTTTTACAATGGTGAAACCTTCGAAAAAATTTCAGAATACCTTGAAGAAATAGGATCTTTTATAATTCCATCAGATTTAAAAAATTATAAGGCATTCTGGGATAATCCAATAAAAGGAAATTATAGAAAATATGAAATATTTGAAACACCTCCAAACACTCAGGGCATCGCAGCATTAGTCGCATTAAAAATTATGGAAAATTATGATGTGGCAAATCTGAAGGAATGGGAAAACATTTCAATAATGGTAATGGCGAAGATTAAAGCATTCCAGATAAGAGAAATGGTAACTGATCCTAAGTTTATGAAATTTGATATAATGGAATTTATTGAAAATAATGGTAGCAATATTCATGAAAGTATTAAAAGAACAATTGAAGGTGATACAGTAAATTTTGCAATTATTGATAAAGATGGAAATGCCATTTCTGGTATACAGAGTCTTTTTTATCCCTTTGGATCTGGATATGCAGATGAAAAAACTGGAGTAATATTTCAAAATAGAGGTGCCTATTTTTCATTGTCAAATGAACATCCAAATTTTATTCAACCAAATAAGAGAACGTTACATACACTCACAGCAGGAATGATAGTAAAGGATGAGGAACTTTTTGGGGTATTTGGAGCTGCAGGTGGTGAAGGACAACCCCAAACACATATACAGATAATCCACAATATAATAGATAGAAAAATGAATCCTCAAGAAAGTGTTGAATATCCAAGATTTGTTCATGGTAGAATCTTATTTGAAGGCAATGAAACACTAAAAATTGAGGAAAATTTTGAAAAATATACCTTGGAAAAATTGAGTAGTATTTTCAATACTGAAATTGTTGGTAAATTAAATGATTTGATGGGGGATGCAAACATAATAATAAAGAAAGAAAATGTGTTAATGGGAGGATCTGATCCTAGACGAGATAGTATGGGATTGGGGTTTTAACTTTTATTTTTCATCTTTATTTTAAATTTATTCAAAAAAATCATAATAATAATTTTTAAATGATTTTTTAAAATGTGTTTATTTAAATTATTAAAATAAATTGACAAATAATCACATTTGACAGCATAATCCAAAAGTATGGGGGCACTGGGATTTGAACCCAGATCCGCGGGTCACTCCTGGATCATTGCTCCAGTTAATCATCATTTCTTCAGTTGACCCTCTGGAGAATCATTTCCATAACTGGAGCCCGCTAGGATACCTGATTACCCCATGCCCCCACTATTTCTTATTGGCTCTCCTTTGGCGCATTAACCTTCTCATTCTCTTTTTTCTCCACTTCCATCGCATTTGTCCTCTTTTTTTCCATACTCTGGAACTTCTCTTCATTCTAACACCTGGTGTAAATGGAAAATCTGTCAATGTTTATAATTTTTTTCCTTTTAAAATTTCATTGGTATATATCCTTGCCTCATATATTTAGTTAATAATTTTTCAAAGTTATCCACATTTATACCAAGTTTTTCTAGTTCCATATTTATTTTAAAATTATCTAAATCATTTTTACTAGCAAATATCCCTATTCCTAAATTTATCAATTTTATTATTAAATCCTTAACATCCTTATTATCTAATACTACAGATTCTTTACTCTGTCCATGCAAGATTATTTTTATTTCTTCTGAGTGATCCCTTAATTTGATATAATAAGCAAGGTTTAGACCTGCCATTACATTATCGATTTCATTTTTCTCTAAAGTAATTATGATTAATATTTTACTCATATATTTATGTTTTAATTATTTGTAAACTTTTTCTTCAACAAGATTGAAATCTAATGCATCAAGTTCTACATTCCTCTTTTTTGAGAAATAATTTGGATCTTTTAATTCTTTAATAAATTCGTGTTGAATGATCATTTTCATTACCTCGTTTGTACCAGTCCAAATCATTCCAAGTCTAGAATCCCTTAACAGTCTTTCAATAGGATAAATAGTGGTGTATCCAATTCCGCCCATAATTTGCATTGCATCATTAACTGCTTTCCACATTGTTTCTGTGGAATTAAGTTTAGACATTGAAACCAATTTTCTTACGTATGAAAGTGGAACTTTACCCTTTTCAAACATATCTGCTGCTTTACTAGCAGTGTACACAAGTGACATCGCATTTTCAATACCTGTTAAAGATTCTGCAATTTTAAAATTCACACCTTCATGCTCTATCAACTTATTTCCAAATGCTTCTCTTTTCATAGCATAATTTGTTGCTATTTCTATTGCTGCCAAGGCAACTCCAACTGAACCTGCAGCAGTTGTGAGTCTTTCAGGTATCATCATAATATTAAAGACATCATATCCACCGTTTACATTTCCAATTATATTTGTTTCATCAATTTCAACATCCTTAAAAACAATCCTGGCTGTTCCACCACCACGTGTACCCATTAGACCATAAACAGTTTCAACCTTAATTCCTGGTGTCTCTCTATCCACAACAAATGCACTAATACCCTTTGAAATTGGTTTTGCTAAAGGATCAGTAATAGCGTAGGTAACAAAAAAATCTGCACCATTGCCACCTACAACAAACCTCTTTTGACCGTTCAGTATAAACTTTGAGCCTCTCTTTTCAGCCCTTGTTCTCATCATACCAAAAAGATCAGAACCACCTGTAGGTTCAGTAATAGCCTCAGCACCATATCTATTACCAGAAGTGATACCCAACAAATATTTTTCTTTTTGATCTTTGGTTCCAAATTTATTTATTGGTTCGCCTACAATTGATCCAAGGGAATACATACAACTTAAAGTAAAACCAAGATACCCCATTTCCTCAACAGCAGCCATTTCCGCTACCCATGAAGCATTTCTTCCTCCATACTCGGATGGAAATCTTAATCCCACAATTTTCTTTGATGTTATTATTTGAATGAATTTTCTGGGAAAAACAACTTTTTCACTTTCTATTTCCCTTATTAATTCATGGGGTATTTCTCTTACAACTTCCCTTACTTCATATTTAATTTTCTTTTCATTTTCATCAAGTAATATATCCTCCATACTTTCAGCCACCTTAACCATATGTATGATTCAATTGCTATATAAAAATTGTTAATTTTAAATCCTAAAATTTCAAAATTTAATTTTTTAATATAATATTTCATAGATAAATTAATGTTTTGTAAAATTAACATAAAAATTGATTTACTACATTTTTAATTAACTATTATGAAAATTTCATTTAAAAATTGCAAAGTATATTCAAGTTTTATTCCTCTCAAAATTCATAATTCTATTATTATAGATAATGGTAAGGTAAAGTCCTTTGAAGATGATCCTGATGCAATTGATCTGAATGGAAAATTCATAATACCTGCTTTCATAGATTCACATCTTCATTTGGATGAAATTGGATTATTTTTAAACACTCTTGATTTAAGAGGTATAAGATCAATAAATGAATTAAGGGAAAAATTGAAAATTTTTGCTAAAAATAATAATGGCCCAATTATTGGTCACGGTTGGGACCAAGAACTTTTTAAAGAAAGGAGATGGCCAAACAAATATGATATTGATGATATTGTAAATGATAGACCTGTAATCCTTACAAGAATTTGCCTTCATGCCGCCTTGGTAAATTCATACTTTTTGGATATGATGAAAACTGATGGAAATGGTATAGTTTTTGAAAATGAGTTTGAAATCTTTAGAAAAAGGTTCATTGAAATGATTCCATTTGAATTAAAAATGAAATATATGGAAAATGCAATAGATTTTGTTGCAATGAATGGAATATCAGCTGTTGGCTTTGTATCATGCAACCTTGAGTCCTTAAAAATTATTGAGAAAATTCAGGAAAAAAGAAAATTACCAATTGATATTTCCATATATTTAAATGCTGAGGATTTTTTAAAATACGATTTCAAAAATATAAATGTAAAAGGAGTAAAACTTTTTATTGATGGTTCACTTGGTGCAAGAACAGCCCTACTTTCTGAGAAATATAGTGATTCTAATACATACGGTGAACAGGTAACAGATGAGAATTTTTTAAATATGATTGTGGAAAGAGCAAATGAAATGAAAAAGGATGTGGCAATACATGCAATTGGCGATAAGGCCTTAGACATTGCCCTAAATGTCTTAAAAAATGCTAAATATGGTAAAAGAATAGAACATGCATCTGTTGTAAGGGATGACCAATTGGAAAAATTAAGGGGCATTAATATTGTTGTTCAGCCACATTTCATTATCTCAGATTTTTGGGTGGTCGATAGATTGGGTGTTAATAGAGCTAAATATGTTTATAGATTTAAGGATCTTTTAAATTTCACGAATTTATCATTTTCTACAGATTCACCGGTGGAACCATTAAATCCTTTTCTTACACTTTCTGCAGCAATTGAAAGGGGTGGTAATAAAAATTTAAAGATTTATGAGTACACAAAGGATCAAACACTAAAACCTGAGGAAGCATACTATTGTTATACTGAAGGATCAGCAAAGGTCTTAGGATTAAAGTATGGATCCCTTTCACCAGGTATGGAGGCAAATTTTCTTGTTTTGGATAAGGATCCACTCACTACAAATCCAGAAAAAATTAAAATTTTAGGCATTTATCTGAAAGGGAAATGGATCTTAAATCCAAATCTTTAATATGTTACTTTTTAAGTTTGTTTCAATTTAATAAGATTTATTTTTCTTAAATAACCAAAAATTATGATAACAATAACAAAAGTAAAAACAATTATTCCATAAAAAATTGAAAAGTATGCAACTATAACAGTAAATGCAGATACTAATGTAATAATTATTCTACTCCTTATTTCGAAATTAAAAATTTTTCTTTCAATTTCATTAATACTATCAATATATTCATTTTTTATTTCAATGAGCATTAATGACCAGAAAAACATTAAAAATGAAAGGAGGCCTGCAATATACATTATTCCCCCTATTTTATAAACAAACGGTATAAGAGAAATTGTTATTAAAATTAAAACATCATAAAATGGGAACTTGAATGTTTTAAATGGATATTCAATTCTTTCAACAACATATGACCACCAAAACCATACCACAACTGTGCTTATTATTACAAATTCCACTATTGTTTGTATAGCTTGACTGGAATAAGTTGAAAGTGAACTTGCAAGAAAGGCAAGGGTATTGCCACCACCATTGTAGCTAATTCCATAATAAGAACTCCTTCAATGCATGTATCATTTCTTTTCATCGAAATATTTTATTGCTTACCTAATTTAAATTTTTCCTAAAAATTTATGAACTTCTTAGAATATAATATAATATGATCCTCAAAAATAAAATAGCACTTGTTACAGGTTCCTCAAGGGGCATAGGCAGATCAATTGTTGAAGAATTTTCAAGGGAAGGAGCAAAGGTAATTTTGAATTATAAAAGTAGTGAAGCAGAGGCAAAAAATGTATGTTTAAAAATTAAAGAAAATGGAAATGAATGCATGGCAATAAAGGCTGATGTTTCCAATGCTGATGAAGTTAAGGATATGGTAAATAAAGCATTAGAATATTTCAAAAGGATAGATGTACTTGTAAATAATGCTGGAATTATGATAACTAACACAAATAACTTTGAAGATTTAAAGAAGATGATATCTGTAAACCTTTATTCTATGGTTTATACAATAGAAGCACTGAGAGAAAATTTTATGAAAAATGGTGGTAAAATAATTAATATTGCTAGTATTGCTGGAATTGTCACATCATTAGAAGGAACAACATTCTATTCAATTACAAAGGGAGGGGTAATAACATTAACGAAAAGATACGCATTCGAATTGGGTAAATATGGTGTCAATGTAAATGCAATATCTCCAGGATATATTGAGACAGATATGACAAAAAAGGGAAAGGATAAGGAAGATTGGGAAAGAACAGTTAAACTAATATCGGAAAAAACCGCCCTAAGAAGGATTGGTAAACCTTTGGATATAGCAAGGGTAGCTGTTTTTCTCGCATCAAAAGATTCAGATTTTATTACAGGACAAGTGATAGTGGTGGACGGAGGTAGAGAAGATTATTTTTCACATTCGCTTTAAATATAATTGTTATTTTTTAAAATAATAAATTTACTCAAAAACATTTATAATATTGTTACATTTTTTTAATATTATGGATGAAAATAGTGAAATAATAATTGCGCTTTTTAAAGAATTTATAAATGAATTAAAAGAAAAACTTGATGAAGAAGAAATAAAAAGGGATGATATTTATACAATTATAAGAAATTATGAAAAAAGACTTAAGTTTATAACATCACCTTCAAAAAATAAAAAGCCCGATTTAATATTGAACTTTGGTGAATCCTATATAATTGATGAAGAAAAACCAAACAAATGTTATGATATATTTAATCAAGCACTTAAAAAAGGAAGGGCAGGATTATGTATTACAAGAACACATCCTGAAAGTATTTCTTTTTATGGATCATCAGAAAATGTAAAGTTTATTTGGCTCACAACAGTAAATTATAGGGACGGAAAAGTAACAAGTTTGCAACCTACAGATCTTAGCCTAATTTCAAATGGAATAAACAATTTTATTAAAGAGGGTACAAAGGGTATAATACTTATGGATGGCATTGAACTGTTGATAAAAAATAATGGTTTTGATAATACAATAAAATCACTCACATCTATAAAAGATAATGTAAAAATAAATAAGGGAATTATGATTATTTCAATAAACCTGAAAACAATGGGGGATGAGGAAAGAAATTTTCTTTTAAAGGAATTTAACTTGATATCCCTTCCTTCACATTAGATTGAAAAATGTTTATTCTTGCGGGGGTAGGTAATTTCATCTTTGCCTTTCTTAATGCCTGTTTAGCTTTCTCAATATCGGCCCCATTAACCTTTAAAATTATTATTGTATCACCAGATCTGACCCTAGCAGCAGTGCCTACAGGCTTTCCAAATGCCATACTCATTCCGCTTGAAATCCTATCTGCACCAGCTCCTGTTGCCATTTTATGCTCTCTTAATACATGATGAGGATAAACCCTAATCTTAAGATAGTAATTTGTGGCACCAAGAGCTGTCATTAAATATTTGTTAGCAGCAATTCTTGCTGCTTCAAGTGCAGTATGCCTAATCTGACAATCCTCTTCAGCCACAAGATTTAATGTATATTCAAATCTATTTGGATCTTTTAAATCACCATGCTCAAATTCATGGATTCTTGGCTGTGGAATACCAGCTATAAACTCCTTTCTGGTATACGCTGGACCTGTAATCCTCCTGTACATTCTTGCAGGTTTCCTTACCATTTTATAGCACCTTCCGTCTTATCACCTTAATATCTTTTTATTTTTAAGCTTTTTTATGGTTTTTCTGCTGGAACAAAATAAAGAACAGATGCATCTACTTTTTCAAGAGGAACATCTCTAAACTTAGGTTTTATTTTCATACCTATTTTTATTTCATTTATGTCTATATTAATTTCACCTGGTTCATTTATTACAAGTGTACTTGTTAATTTTGAGTACGAATTATCGTAACCCTGAACATCAATATTTATTAATGTGAAAGGTACCTTATTTAGGAATGTCTCACCCGCAAAATATGCAGTTGTAAATGTATATATTCTAATATCAGCATCTGTTAAATCTACCCATTCATTTAATTCTGCTAAACATTCTGGACAATCTGCCCTTGGTGGTAGGAAAAGAAGTTCTTTACCATTTTTATGTTTATCTTTATTTCTACAAACTGTCCCTAACAATCTTTTCTTTATTAATCCTAAAAAGAATGGTGATACTTCACCGTAAGAATGTTTGTAGAGTATGGTATATGGATGTTCCACAATATGTGGCGATTTATTTTTTGAAACATATTTTTCTCCCACAGACATATTTTTACCACCCCCTACCTAAAATAAATACTGTAACATCACTTCCAGTACCCGCATGACTATGGGCTAATCCTCTTTTTGCATTTCTAACCTGTAATTTATCACTTCCGTAGAATTTTTCAATCTTATTCTGCAATTGCCACATTACACTAACTGCCTGCATTATTCCAGTTGCACCCACAGCATGCATACATCCCAATAGACCACCAGAAGGATTGACATGAATTCTATTCGCTAGTTTAGGATTTATTTCTTTGAAAACACCTTTTTCATCATCAAAAGGTGCAGAATCTATCAATTTTCCACCTTCACCATACCTAGCCAAACCAAGATCTTCATATGTTTGAAGTTCACTTGATGTATATGCATCATGTAATTCTACAACATCTATTTGCTCTAGAGGGTTGGTAATTCCTGCCATTTTATAAGCCATTTTTGCTGCCTTTCTTCCAGCCCTAAATGAATGAAGACCGGGATATACCATATCTTCATACCATTCTGCTTTCTCATGTGGTAAAAGTAGATCTTCCTTTATTAAACCTCCAACAGTGGTAGGTCTATCCGAAGGTCTCATTGTATCCGTTCCATTACCAACACCCTCAATTATAACAGGCTTATCAGTCAATTCCTTTGCAATTGACTCCTCTGCAAGTAATGCAACTGCAGCACCATCACTCATTAAACAACAATCAAGTCTTTTAAGAGGTGTGGAGATCTTTTCTGATTTCAAAACATCATAAATTGTTATAAAACCTGAGGTACTTTTTGTTGCATATGGATTTTTTGCATTTGTTTGTGCAAAAAAGTTGTATTGTGCATTATTCCTATTTTTTACTGCCACCTTTGCCATCTGTTTTTCAGTTATGCCAAATTCGTACATGTATCTTGTAGCCATTGCTGCGTAATAGGCTGTATAATATCCGCCAACAGGGAAATCAAAATCTGTATCACTTGCCAAAGCTATGAATTCATTACCCTTCGCTGTAGAAACCTCAGACATTTTTTCAAAACCAATAACAAGTACTACACTTGCATCACCAGATTTAATCATTTCATAACCTGCCTTTAGACCAAGACCTCCTGTAGCACCGCCACCTTCAATTCTTGCACTTTGCATTGGATTTAATCCAAGATAATCTCTAATGATTGCACCAAAAAGGAGCTGTCTCTCAAAATGATCTGAAAAATAACTTACAATTGTTCCATCTATCATTTTTTTAACATCCAGAGGATTTATCCTTAAGTCATTTTCAAACAATGCCATTCTTGTAGCTTCCATCACCAATTCTTCCTGTGTAGAATCTTTTCTAGATTTAGCAAATTGCGTCATTCCTCCTGCTACCATTGCTACTCTATTTCCCATTCTTTCACCTCCATTCATTTTAACAATTCTCTTGCAATTATAATTTTTTGCACTTCATTTGTTCCCTCGCCTATTTCCATTAATTTCGAATCCCTGAGATATCTCTCTATTCCAGTATCCCTAAAATATCCATAACCTCCATATATTTGTATTGCCATTCTTGATGCTTCCATGGCAACTTGACTTGCAAAATATTTAGCCATTGAAATTTCTTTTCTTGCATAAATACCACGATCAAAAAGATCACATGCATGTTCTATAAGAAGAGTGGCTGCCCTTATGTCAGTGGCAATATCAGCTAAATAAAATTGTATTCCTTGAAATTCCGAGAGTTTGGAACCAAAGGCAGTTCTCTGTTTAGCATATTCTATTGATTTTTCTAGGCAAGCATTTGCAAGACCTAAAGCGAGGGATCCGATTGCAATCCTCCCTCCTTCCAATATTTTTAAAGCTTGTTTAAAACCTTCTCCTGTTTTACCTATTATCCTTTCCTCAGGTATTCGAACATCATGCAAAATAATTTCACCTGTATCGCTTCCTCTAACACCCATCTTATCATTCAATTTGTTTCTTTCTATACCCTCATCCTTAGAGTTCAAAAGAAATGCATTAATACCTTCTTTACCTTTTGCAAAAATTACAATATAATTTGAATTTACACCATGAGTGATGAACGTTTTTGAACCATTTAAAATGTAATATCCATTTTCCCTTTCATATGTTGTATGCATGTTTTTTGCATCGCTACCAGATGTCTGTTCAGTCAACGCCCATGCAACTGGCTTGGAATTCTTTATTACATCTGAAATTACTTCCTCTTTTTGATTTTCATTTCCAAAAAGAAAGACATGGTTTAAGCCAAGGCTATTATGTGCCTCAATACTTAAAGCTATTCCACCTGAGAATCTTGCAATAATTTCTATTATTTTTGCATAGGTACAGGTATCTAAAGAAAGACCTCCATATTTTTCAGGTACAATTAAAGTGAGTAGCCCATGATCCTTCATTTCTGCATATAAACTTTCTGGAATATGATCCTCCTTATCCACATTCAATGCAATTGGTTCTATTTTTTTCTTTGCAAACTCTTCTATATTTTTTACGATTAACTCCTTCTCTTCAGAAATTTTTTGTGACATATTTAATTACTCCGTATTGTTAAATAGAATTATATTATAAAATATTTTCATTTTTTCTAATTATTTGAAAATTTTTCAATAATATTTTCAAAAATTTATATATAATTCAATGAAAAATCTATTTAAACTTGCAATATTAACTTACAGAGATGTCAAAGCCAATTTTCCTCGGAAAAATAAGATTAAAATGGTGCGATAATTGCAATATACCTGTTATTGGTGAAAGATGCGGTAGATGCAATTACCCAACAAGAACAGTAAATTTAACACCACCTGGTGATTTCAAATTTCCTCTTGAAAATGATTGGAAAATTTTAGACGATGCTTTTTTACCAATTTTAAAAAATAAATTTTCGGAAATTTTTTCAAAATATGTAGTAGTATTAAATAGAATACCTGGCCCAGATAGAACGGTGGAAATAATTGTGGGTGGAAATGTGATTGCAACTTTAATACATGAAAATATGTCATTAAGAGTCTCATTAAAACCGATTTTTTACAATATTGTAAAGGATTATCTGAAGGATATTTTTATAACTGCAGATCCAGGCGCAATTGATTCCATAAAAAATGGTAAGAATCTTATGGCACCAGGTGTTATTAAATTAGGTGAAAATGTAAAAATAGGTAATGATGCCTTCATAAAGACTCCGGAAAACAAAGTTTTTGCCTTAGGGATTTCTAAAATAGATAAAGAACATTTAATAAATAGGGGAATGGCAGTAAAAATAAAATATGTTATTAAAGAGGAAAATATTAAACTTAAAGAATCAAGTATTAAAGATGTAATTGAAGGAAATGCAACGTATATGAAAAAGGCAGAAGAAAAGGCAATAAAATTTTTAAGAAAATTTAAAAATGAAAAAATAATTGTATCTTTCAGTGGGGGAAAAGATAGTTTAGTGGCCTTACATTTAACACTTAAAGCTGGAATTAAACCAAAAGTAGTTTTTCTTGATACAGGTCTGGAATTTAAAGAGACAAAAGATTATGTAAAAGATATGCTTGAAGAATTTTCATTAAATTATGATATTATAAGTGCAGGTGATGCGTTTTTTAAAAATCTTGAGCATTTTGGTCCTCCTGGAAGAGATTATAGATGGTGTTGCAAAGTATGCAAATTGGGACCAACAACAAGATATATTAAATCCTTGGGTAATGAAAAAATTTATATGGTGATAGGCCAAAGAGCATATGAAAGTTCATCAAGATCATTTTCAGGAAATATTTGGGAAAATGAATGGGTCCCAAATCAAATAGGAATAAGCCCAATACAAAATTGGGATTCTTTTATGATTTGGCTTTACATTTTTATGCATAAATTGAAATATAATAGCTGGTATGATAGGGGGCTATGGAGAATTGGTTGCTTTATGTGCCCATCACAGGATCTCGCTGATCTTTCAATTGTTTCAAAAAGTAAAATTTATGAAAAATGGGATTCATATCTTAGAGAGTATGCTTTAAAAAATAATTTGAAAGAGGAATGGGTAGAATATGGTTTATGGAGATGGAATAAAATACCAGAATTTTTAAAAAGAAAATATTCTATCAATGATCATGTTAGACAATCATTAATACTACAAATAAAAGAAGAGAATGGGAATTTTAAGTTAATCCCAAATAAAAATCTTAATTTAGAAAGATTAAAAAATATTAAAAATATCCTTCCAAATGGTGTTCTTGATGATGATCTACATGTCCATAAAAATTTTATAGAAAAGGCAATGCAAGTTATTTATCAATCTGAAGAGTGTGTTGGTTGTGGTATATGTACAGGAAGATGTGAGAGAAATGCTCTCTTTTTGAATAATGGAAAGGTATGGGTAAATGAGGATTCTTGCATACATTGCACAAAGTGTTTAGGTCCTTGCCCAGCTTATGTTTTTAGGTGATCACTATGAATAATATTGAAATTATAATTGAAAGGATTTCTAAAGTGATAAAACCGCATCGTATACCATTTAGTGATCCATGGAAAGTCCTTTTAGCCACAGTGCTTTCTCAAAGAACAAAGGATGAAATAACTGAAATTGTTTCAAAGAGATTATTTGAAAAATATTCCGATTTAGAAAGTTTATCTAATGCTGATCCTGTGGATTTAGAAAATTTACTGAAACCCATTGGATTCTACAGAGAAAAAGCGAAAAGAATTAAGGAAATTGCAAGGTTGCTTTTAGAAAAATATGATGGGAAAGTACCAAGTGAAAGGGATTTATTAATTCAGCTTCCTGGCGTGGGACAAAAAACAGCAAACATTGTATTATCTGTCTGTTTCGATAAGAAATACATTGCAGTTGATACCCACGTCCATAGAATCTCGAATAGACTTGGCTGGGTAAACACTAAAAGACCTGAGGATACTGAAAAGGAACTTATGAAAATTCTCGATAAAAAATATTGGAATATGATTAATTCCCTATTTGTTGAATTTGGAAAAAAGATTTGCAGACCTGTTAAACCAAAATGTAAAGAATGCCCAGTAAATGATCTTTGTCCTTCTGCAAATTTGTAGTTATAAATATGACAAAACTATTATATTGATTTTTACAATAAATTTAGATCAGGTGAATATTTAATGTACATAATACAGCAGTCAAAATTAAAAAAAGGTTTACCAAAAGATACGCAATCCATATGCCCTGTGTGCAAAAAAGTGATACCTGCAACTATTTATGAAGAGGATGGGAAGGTAATGTATAAAAAAACATGTCCAGAACATGGTGAATTTAAGGACATATATTTTGGTGATGTTGAAACATATTTAAGATATGAAAAATGGGCATTTGATGGTATAGGTGTGGAAAATCCCCAAATAAAGGGTATAAATTGCCCATTAGACTGTGGATTATGTGAATTACATTATAGTCATACATCGCTTGCAAACATTGATCTTACTAATAGGTGCAATCTAAAATGCCCAATATGTTTTGCAAATGCAAATGCTGCCGGTTATGTTTATGAACCTACATTTGAGCAAGTAGTGGAAATGATGAAAGTGTTAAGGAATGAAAAACCTGTACCCACACCTGCTGTTCAATTTGCTGGTGGAGAACCTACCATATATCCTTATTTTCTTGAGGTAATAAAAAAGGCAAAGGAACTTGGATTTGCCCAGATTCAAGTTGCAACAAACGGTGTTAGAATAGCTCATGAACCAGATTTTGCACAGAAAATGTTAGATGCAGGCTTACATACAGTGTATTTACAATTTGACGGTTTCAAGGATAGCACATATATTAAAACTAGAAACAGACCTGGATTTTTAAAGGAAAAACTACAGGCCCTGGATTATTTAAGACATACGAAACCAAAACCTCTTGCCACAGTTCTTGTTCCAGTCATTGTAAAGGGTGTTAATGATGATGAGGTGGGGAAAATTATACAATTTGGCCTTGATAATCTTGATGTGATTAGGTCCGTTAATTTCCAACCTGTCTCATTCGCAGGAAGAATACCTCAGGAGGAATTAATAGTGGGTAGATATACCCAGGGTGACCTAATAAAGGATTTGATTAATCAAACTGACTATTTTGAAAAGGGTGACTTTTTCCCAATCCCTGTTGCTGCACTATTCTCAGAACTTGCATCACAACTTTTTAAGCATCCATATGTAGCGTTCACTTCTCATCCACATTGTGGTACAGCCACTTACGTATTTATGGATTACGATAAGAAAAAAGTGATTCCTATTACAAGATTCATAAATGTAGAAGGTCTTCTTGAAGAATTAAGTCCTAAAATAATAGAGACAAAATTTGAGAATAGGTCAAAGGTATTTACTATCCCGTATCTTTACAGAATTTTCAAAAAATATTATGATCAATCACAAGCACCCTCTCACTTTAAATTGAAAGAAATATTAAACATATTTAGTGAGGGTACTAAGGATTCCCTGGGCAAATTACACTGGGATTCACTTTTCATTGGAGCAATGCATTTCCAAGATGAGTACAACTATGATTTAGAAAGACTAAAAAGGTGTGTTATACATTATGCAACACCCGATGGCAGAATAATTCCATTTTGTGCATACAACTCAGGTCCAGTTTATAGGACAGAAGTGGAGAAAAAATTCTCAATTACTCTAGAAGAATATAGAAAAAGATATGGAAATGTAGTTGGAACGGAAGGGATGTGAATTGATGAATGTAGATACATCAAAATGCAATTATTGTGGTGCATGTGTTGGATCTTGCCCAGTAAATTGCATTTTCCTTGATGAAACTAGGATTTCAATTGATGAAAATTCCTGTACAAAATGTGGTTTTTGTATAAGAGTATGCCCAATGGGGGCAATATCAGCGGAGTGGTTTAGATGAAATATGAATATGATGTTCTTGTTATAGGTGCTGGCCCTGGTGGCAGTTCAGCAGCAAGGTATGCAGCAAAACACAATTTAAAAGTTCTAATGGTAGAAAAAAGACCTGATATTGGATCACCAGTAAGATGTGGAGAAGGTATTTCTAAGAATTGGTTACCTGAAGTGGAAATAGAACCGCAAAAGAACTGGATTTCAAATGAAGTTGAAGGCGCAAGGATATTCCCCCCAGATGAAAAAACATTCATTAAACTTTCTGCAAACAAGGCAGGCAATGAGGTGGGTTATATAATTGAAAGAGATAAATTTGATAAATATTTAGCTGCGTTAGCTGCAAGAGAAGGTGTTGATATTTGGGTAAAAAGTCCTGCGATTTCACTAATAAAGGAAAATAATAAAGTGGTAGGTGCAAAAATAAGAAGGATGGGTGAAGAGGTGGAAGTACGTGCAAAAATAATAATTGGAGCAGATGGATTTGAAAGTCAAGTAGGTAGATGGGCAAAAATAAACACGATGTTAAAGGATAGGGATATTGTCTCATGTATTGAATATAGAATGGTAGGTATAGATATTGACAAAAATTTTACTGATTTTTATCTTGGTAGTTGTGCACCTGGTGGTTATGTCTGGGTTTTCCCAAAAGGAAAGGATGAGGCTAATGTTGGAATTGGTGTAGCTTTAAATAAATTGAAAGAAAAGGGAGAGGTAAAAAGATACTTAGATGATTTTATTGAAAAACATCCAGGTTTAAAAAAAGGAAAAACAATTGAAATAATTACAGGGGCAGTTTCAACTTGTGCAATGCCAAATAGCATAGTCACAGATAATGTAATGCTTGTCGGCGATTCTGCTAGGTTAATTGATCCAATAACTGGTGGAGGTGTAGCGAACGCCTGTATATCTGGTAAATTGGCAGGAGAGGTAGCATATGAAGCAATAAAATCGAATAATACAAGTAAGGAATTTCTAAAGGAGCATTATGAAAAGAAAGTGAGAGAAAAACTCGAAAGAAAACATTTAAGGAATTGGTTTGCAAAAGAAAAATTATCTATACTTTCAGATGAAACATTAAATAAACTTGTTGACGCAATATCTTCAGTGGAACTCACATCCATATCTGTGAAAAGTCTACTTGATGCCGTCCAAAAGAAATATCCAGAACTTGTAAAAGAATTCGAAGATCTTATTTAAAAAAGATATTATATTACCTTTTTATATTCTTTTTTAGCCGCGGTAGCCAAGTGGACTACGGCGCCAGCCTTGAGAGCTGGTTCCCGAAAGGGAGCGGGAGTTCAAATCTCCCCCGCGGCGTGATTGGAAATATTGAAATAATTGGAGCTTAATCATTAAACAATAATATGAAAAATTTCCCCTATGAACCAAGAAAATATCAACTGGATATAATTAATGATGTTGAAGAAGCATTAAGGACTAGAGGTCATCTTATATTGGAGGCACCTACCGGAATTGGTAAAACAATTTCAGTGCTTGTACCATCAATTGAGTTTGCTCTTGAAAAAGGTTTAAAAGTTTTTTATCTCACAAGAACAAATTCACAGCAAGAACAGGTAGTAAAAGAATCCAAACAATTGAGGAAAAAAATTGAATTTTCCCTTATACCAATTCAGGGTCGAAATAATTATTGTTTTCTTTTTAGAAACAATTTAGAAAACTTTAGCTTAGAAGAACTTGCTCTTGCATGTAGAAAAAGGAAAGAAGATGTAAAAAATGGTAATCTAAAATCTTGTCCATATTATGCGAAATTTTTAAACGTGGATAGTAAATCTATTTATGAAGCACAAAGGAATATAATGACAGCTCAGGAATTTAGAGATTTTTGTCTAGAAAATGAAATATGCGCCTATGAAGCAATGAAATTACTTTCATCAAAATCTGATCTCCTCATTATGCCTTATGTGTATTTTTTTGATCCCTTTATAAGATCAAGACTTTTGGAATGGAGCTCAGTTACCGTTGATAGAATAATACTTATTGTTGATGAAGCGCACAATTTACCGGATTTTGCAAGGGATCTTAGATCTGAAAAATTATCTCTCCGTTCATTATCCCTCGTTGACAAGGAAATAAAGGATTACGGTGATTTCAATCATTCTGACATAAAATTTTCAGAATTTGTAGAATATTTAAGGGAATCCATTATAAATCTTGGAAGAACACTTCTAATAGGACAGGAGGATTCCATAATATCGCAGAATTACCTAATGGAAAAACTAATTGAATTTACAGGACTTATGGAAAATGATATTGAAGAATTCATTGATGAATCAATTGAATTTGGTGAACACGTGATTTTAGAAAAAATTAAAAAAGATGAGATACCAAGTACACATATTGGTCATCTCGGTAATTTTTTGAACAGATTTTTCTATTCTGAAGAAAGAGACATAGCAAGAATTATAACAAAAAATAATGGTTTATCCATTGAAATTTTTTCACTCGATGCTAGGCCAATCACATCTATAGTGGAAAATGTTTATTCATCAATACACATGTCAGGAACATTAAAACCACTTGAGGAATATGAATCGATGGTTTTTAAAAATGCAAAAACTGTAAAAAAGATATATCCTTCAATATTTCCGAAAGAAAATTTGAAAATATATTATGTGGATTCTGTTACAACAAAATACGAAACACTTGAATACGATGATACACAAGTAAAAAGAATTGCTGAAATTGTGGATAATATTATAAATATTGGTTACAATACACTTGTTCTATTCCCATCATACAGGGTTTTGAAAAAGGTAATTGATGAAGACCTAACATATAATGGAAATTTCTTTATTGAAAAACAGAATATGGAACAATCTGAATTTATAAGAATCCTACACCTTTTTAAAAAGAAGGGGGGAGTATTTTTTTCAGTTTTTGGTAGTAGAATAAGTGAAGGCATGGACTTTCCAGGTGGAGAAATTCAAGTTATAGTGAGTGTGGGTATTCCTTATCCAAAACCGGATACAAGACAAAGATTGTTAGAAAAATATTATCTTCAAGAAATGTCTAAAAATGATGTTTTTAGATTTCTTGTTCATGGACCTGCTGGAAGGAAATTAACACAAGCTGTGGGAAGAATGATTAGATCATCCACAGACAGGGGAGTGGCAGTTATTTTAGATAGTAGGGCAACAAGGTTTAAAGAATATTTAGAAATAGAGAAAAGTAAAGATATTGTGAAAGATATTAAATCATTTTGGGAAATAGCAAGTTTAAAATAGTGACTTAAGATATTTCTTAAAGGATATGGTAGTAATTAAAATAAGCAAAAGGGATATAGAGACGTATTCAGGTATTAATATTGAAAGTATTTTGAAATTTTTTGACACTATTGGTATTGAAATAAAGAGAGAAGATGAAAATTCCTGGGATTTAGAACTTTACCCAGATAGACCAGATTTGTATTCAATTTTTGGTATTTCAAGGGCTTTAAAAATTTTCTATCTTAAAAAAAATATTGTTTATAATGTTAAAAACTCAGGTATTAATTTAATTGTGGATGAAAGTGTTTCAAATGTACGCCCTTACATTGGTGCAGCACTTATAAATAATGTTGAACTTGATGATTCTAGAATATCATATATCATTGATATGCAAGAAAAATTGCATTTATCAATTGGAAGAGATAGAAAAAAATTGGCAATAGGACTTCATGATTTTGATAAAGTAAAGGCACCATTTGTCTATAAGGCCGTTTCTGGAAATGAAATTTCCTTCATACCATTGGGTATGGACGTGAAACTAACACCTGAAGAAATTTTAAAAATACATCCAAAGGGGATTGAATATTCACATCTACTTTCTGGTTTTTCAAAATATCCTGTAATATTGGATGTTGATGGAAATGTTCTTTCCTTCCCTCCCATTATAAATGGCACATTAACAGAAATAAATAAAAACACAAGAAATATATTTATTGATGTAACGGGTACTGATTTATTTTCTGTTTTAAATGCATTAAACATTGTTACAACAAATATATTGGAATTGGGTGGAAATCCATATAAAATTAATGTAAATTATGGAAAATATTCGTTAGAATTACCAAATCTAGGTGAAGAGAAATATTACATATCAAAGAAAACTGTATCAGAGATGCTTGGTGAAAATATAAATTTAAAAATGATTAAAGAGACATTAATTTCAATGGGATATAGTGTGAAGAAGGTGGGCAGTGGTTTCAGAGTTGGTGTCCCACCATATAGAATAGATATTATGCATCAGGTGGATATAGTGGAAGATGTAATAAAAGCATATGGTTATGAAAATATACCCCTTTCATTACCTGAAAAATTTTCTATTGGCAAAGAATCTGAAGTGGAAAAAATAAAAGAAAAAATAAGGAAAATTATGGTGGGTTTAGGTTATATAGAAGTAATGAACCTAACATTTACTTCGATTGAAAGAAATTTTAAAACCTTTGGTATGGAAGTGATTGATTCACCAAAGATAGAAAACCCTGTAGTTGAGGATCAAATAATATTTAGAACATGGATATTTCCAATGTTAATGGAAACATTAGCAAATAACAGACATAGATCTTTACCACAGAAAATTTTTGAAGTGGGGAAGGTTTTCAGAAATTTTGAAACTGTGAATCTTGGTGCTGTCTCTGAGGAGTCTGATGCTTCATTTACAAATGTAAAAGGAACTGTGGAAAGAATTGCCCTATCCTTAAACATTAAAATATCACAACAGGAGTCAAATTTTCCATTTCTAATAGATGGAAGACAATCCTGGATAATAATAAACGGTAAATTTTCAGGATTCTTTGGAGAAGTTCATCCACTAATAATAGAGAAATTTAATTTAGGTAATCCTGTCACAATGTTTGAAATTTATTTGGATACATTTTATCCAAAAATAGTGGAAGAAAAATTGAAATTTTAGGGAAAAAGATTTATTTAAAATTAAATTCTCTGAAATATGGAACTTGTTGATATTATTAGGGATTTAGTTTTTACCCAAGGTATAAGTGGTTATGAGGATGATGTGAGAGAAAAGATCCTGGATTATCTCAGTAGGATGGGAGATCCAAAATTGGACAAACTTGGTAACATATACTTTACCATAGGTGAAGGAGAAAAACATGTAGCTTTCATGGCACATATGGATGAAATAGGTATGGTGGTAGCTCACATAGAGGAAAATGGTTTCATTAGGTTAAAGAAATTGGGTGGTGTTGACACAAGAATGCTTTATGGACAGTATTTTGAAATATTTACTAAAGATGGAAGAAGACATTTGGGTATAATAGGTTTAAAACCACCCCACATTTCTACAGAAAGTGAAATGAAAAGTGCTCCAGTAATAGATGATCTTTATCTTGATGTTGGAGCAAATTCAAAAGATGAGGTAATATCAATGGGTATTTCAATTCTTGATCCTGTTAGATGGGTAAAACAATTTTATGTACTTAATGAAAAATACATAGTTTCAAGAGGCCTGGATGATAGGGTAGGTTGTGCTATTTTGATTAAAATGATTGAAAACCTTAAAAATAAAAGATTGAACAAAAAGGTCACTTTTATATTTACGATTCAGGAGGAGACGGGATTAAGAGGTGCTAAGGCAATAACTGAAAGGGAAATAGATGAACTTTATGCTGTGGACAGTGTTTCTGCTGGTGATATACCAAAAGTTGATTATTACCTAAGTCCAGTTTCATTGAATAAGGGACCTGTAATAAGATTTATTGATGCTAGGGGTGCAAATTCATTAAAATTAAAATTAAAAGTTGAAAAAATAGCAAAGGAAAATGAAATAAGTTATCAACAAGTTTTTACAGGTGGTAGTACTGATGCTGCAGGCACATTTGATCTTGGAATTCCTTCAATTGCATTATGTTTCCCCATTAGGTATACGCATACTACTGTAGAGATGTCATCTTTGGAGGATATTAATAATCTAATTAAATTACTTGAATTAATTTTAAATTATTGATATTCTTTGATTGCCTTTGAGAGTCTTTTTATTCCCTCTACTATATCCTCATCCTTTGAAAATGTATAATTTAATCTCATTGAATTTTTTCCTCTTCCGTCGGGATAAAATGCAGAACCTATAACATAGGCAACATTAAATTCCAGTGCTTTCTTCAGTAATTTTTCTGTATCAATATTTCCTTTTAGCGTTACCCAAAGAAACATTCCACCATCAGGCCTTGTAAAATCTGTTCCCTCTGGCATATAGGTTTCAAGAGCTTCAATCATTATATCTCTCTTCTTTTTGTACAAATTTACTATTTTTGGTATTTGTTTATCTATTATTCCTCTCTTTAGATATTCAGCCGCAAGGTACTGCGAAAATGTATTTGTGCATAGATCAACTCCCTGTTTTAATAGATTCAGTTTTTTATTTATTTCCTGATTAGCATAAATAAAACCCAATCTAATCCCTGGTGAAAGAACCTTTGAGAATGTACCCATATAGATTACCCTACCTTCACTATCAAAACTTTTAATTGGTTTAATATGCTCACCATTGAATCTAAGTTCGCCATAAGGATCATCCTCAAATATGATTAAATCGTATTTTGAAGATATTTCAAGCAATTCCTTTCTTTTATCAATTGACCAAGTTATTCCTGCAGGATTTTGAAATGTAGGTATTACATATATGAATTTTGGTATTTTACCCTCAGAAATTACCTTTTTTATTCCATTTTCAAGCATTTGCATATTCATACCATCATTTTCCAAATCCACTGGGATCCAAAATGGAGCTTGAGCATTGAATGCCGTAATTGCACCTACATATGTGGGTGCTTCACTAATTACATAATCACCTCTGTTCAAAAATATCTTTGAGACCATATAAAGACCTGTCTGGCTTCCGTTGAGAGAAATTATATCACCCTTTGTGGAATTAAAACCATACCTTGAATTAATACGTTTTGAAACTTCATTTCTGAATTCTTCCACACCATCTGTGGAACTATATTGGAGAGCCTTTTCACCATAATTACTCAAAATATAATTTATTATATCACCTATCTCATTTATTGGAAATGATAAGGGATTTGGCATCCCTCCACCAAAGGATATTACCTCTGGCCTATCAGCATATTTTAAAAGATCTCTAACAGCTGATCCCTTCAAGTTTTTTGTTATTTCAGCAAATTTCTTATCTAAATCCATCAAACTCACCGAAACGGTATTGCATTAAGCTTAATTAATCTTTTTTAAGATAATATTACTATATCTATATAAAAAATTTTTTAAATTTTTTTAATATATTAAAAATAATTTAAATTGAAAAATCTAATATTGATCTCTCATTAATCTTAAAACAGAACTCTCAATAATTCCAGAGGAAATATATTCATCAAATTGAAAAACATCATATTTTTCAATTTCTTGTGATAAAATTATTCCTTCTTGATTTCCTGAATACCATTCGAGAAATACTTTGGATTTTCCAATTCCAATTTCCATTAACCCTGTTGATGAATATGGAGACCAATGATGTATCAAATAATTAAAATCCTTACTTTTCAAAACATCCCTTATTTCCTTCTCAATCTTAATTGGACCCGATTTAACTCGAACCTTTATCAATATATTTTTTTGTTCATTTCCAATATTTTTAAACAATTTATCCCAGTTCATTAATCATCGTTTATTACTACAGTTATATTTAAATATTTCTCAAAATGATTCAACTTTTACCAAATATATTGGATAAAGTTTAAAAAAAATATTTTAGAATGGAATTAGAAATTAAACTATGGATTTTTTTAAAAAATATAATTTAAAAAAATTTATAATGATGATGATTTAAATGATAATTATGGTATTTTTAGCATGTCCTAAGGATTGTTTTGATTCTTGCTCCATAATTGCAAAATCAGGGCAAAATGTAACAATAAAGGGAAACCCTGAGCATCCAATCACATCAGGTTTTTTATGCTATAAGTCTAAATTTTTTGTAGATGCTGAATTAGGAGGAAAAAGGCTTAAAAAAGCTCTCTTAAGAAAAGGTGAAAGGGGAAAGGGTGAATTTGAAGAAATTGATCTGGAAAAAGCCATAGAAATAGTTTCTAAAAAAATGAAGGAAACAATTGAAAAATATGGGGCAAGTAGTATTTTACCCGTTGAATATGCTGGTAATAGAGGTCTAATTTCCTATTATTTTCCTAGAAGATTTTTTAATTTTATAGGCTCTTCAAAACTAAATCATTCATTGTGTGATGAAGCAGGTAGCAAAGCGTTGAAATCGCTATTTGGCACTTCTGTAGGCATGGATCCTGAAAATTTAAAAGATATGAGGATGATTATATATTGGGGAATGAATCCTGCATGGACGAATGTACATGGATGGAAATTGGCAAAGGTTTCAAAGGCCAAAATATATGTAATTGACCCCTTGATAACGGAAAGTGCTAGGGGAGCAAATGAACATATAAGAATTAAGCCTGGTACAGATATTTTCTTGATTTATTTAATTTTAAACAGAATGAAGGAATTGGGATTGAATATAGGAATTATGGATGAAGTTGTAAAAAAATATAAATCTGATGATTTGGAAAAAATAGTCGGAGTAAATAAAAATGTCATAAACAATTTTGTTTCCGATCTTATACAACTGAAACCATTTTCAATTCAAATGGGCTATGGATTTCAAAGGAATATTAATGGTGGCCTTACCATTAAGTTAATAGGATACTTATTGTATTTATTTGGTCAAGAAAAAAATTTTATTTATGATGCGAAACACATCATAGATTATGAATATTTAGAGGGTAAAGGAAAAGATACACAAATTATAAATTTTGCAAATTTAGGACGTGAACTTTTAGAAAAAAACATTAAATTTCTTTTCATTTATAATACAAATCCATTGATTTCATTACCAAATCAAAATCTATTAAGGAATGTATTAATTAAGAAGGATCTTTTTATAGTTGTTCATGATCTTTTCCTTACTGATACAGCACTTTATGCAGATGTGATTATTCCTGCAACAAGCTTTTTTGAGACCAGAGATCTTGTTGATTCTTATTATCATGATTATATAAATTTAAATGAAGGTTTGTTAAAACCCATTGGGGAATCAATTTCAAACCACGATCTTTTTGTGAAGCTTGCTGAAAAAATGGATTTGAAAGAACCTTCATTATATGAAAGTGTGGATTCAATAATTGATAAGATTATAAAGCAGAGTTCTATAAAAAGAGAAGATCTTTTCAATAAAGGTTTTGCAAAGATACAGAGAATTAACAATAAAATAAATATCAGATTGGATGGATTTTTAGATGAAATAAGAAATTTTAAAATTCCGGAAAAGGAAGGATATTTTAGATTACTTAGTCCTACAAGCATTCAGGGTGTGAGTGGTCAACACAATAACTACTATGATTATGATACTTACGTCCATGTTTCAATAGAGGATATGAAAAAATTGGAACTAAGGGAGGGTGATAGGGTAAAAATTTATAATGAATTTGGTGAAATATATACAAATGTAAAAGGAGATAATTCTGTGGGAAATGGTATTTTAGTAATTTATAAAGGTAGTTGGCCATCAATATATGGATGGAATGTAAATTTCCTTACAAGTGATCAAATTCAAGAGTATGCAATGTGCACTACCTTAAATTCAACGTTTGTAAAGATGGAAAAGGTATGAAATGTGGGATATACTTTCACACAAGGTAAGATATTTCAGAGCCTCTTCAAGATTTTCCCCTCTGGCGAATGTACCATGGCCGCTTACCACAGCTACCATATTATCCCTTAATACCTCTCCTAATTTCTCAGCTATTTCCATTGATGCCACCGCTCTCTCAGCCTTTATTATTGGAATATATTCAAGATAAAACTTACCCTCCTCATCAACAGGTTCAATCCTATCCATTAAAATTGACATAACTATTGCGTAGGGTGTATGTGCATGGATTATTGCCTTAGCATCTGTGTTAAGGTATATGTTTTTATGTGCATAAACTTCCACTGATGCACCTTCATATCCCTCTTCACTTTTTAAATCAAGCTTCATTATATCCGATCTTTCCAAAAAACCCACCATTTTCCCATGCTTTTTTATATACATATAATCCCCTACTCTAGCACTAATATTACCGCTATGGGATGATTCCACCATATTGAAACTCATCAATTTTTTCCCGGTTTCTATTATTTCATCAATAATATCCATAAAACTCACCTTAATGTTTGAACACCCTTATTCCAGTAAATACCATAGCTATATCATATTTTTCAGCTGCCCTTATTACTTCCTCATCCCTCTTTGAACCACCTGGCTGGATAATCGCACTAATACCTGCACTTGCCGCTTCTTCAATATCATCAGAGAATGGGAAAAATGCGTCGGATGCAAGAACTGCTCCCTTACTTCTTTCACCTGCTTTCATTACTGCTACCTTTACTGCATCTATCCTACTCATTTGTCCAGCGCCAATCCCTACACTAACACCATTTTTAGCTATTACAATTGCATTACTTCTTACGTGTTTTACTACCTTCCATGCAAACAATAAATCTTCCATTTCCTTGTCACTTGGTCTTCTTTTTGTTACATATTTTATTTCAAAGTTTTCATTTATAGTGTCTTGAACCAAATAACCACCAGATGAACTTCTTACACTAATTCTTGAAAGTTCACCATAAAATTTTACCACTCTCATATCCTTTTTATATTTTGAAAAGAATTCTAATGCTTCCTTTGAAAAATCTGGGGCAACAATAAGTTCGTAGAATACACCTCTCAATCTTTGTGCAAAATCAATTTCTAATGGTCTATTTAATCCAATTATTCCACCATAGGCACTTATTTTATCCGCTTCATAGGCCATAATATAGGATTCATTAATGTTGGAAGATATAGCTACACCACAAGGATTATTGTGTTTTATTATGGCCACAGCAGGTCTATCAAATTCATTGACAAGCAACCAAGCCGCTTCCATATCTAATATATTATTGTAGGATATTTCCTTTCCTTGAATTAATTCCCAAGGTAATGAAAATGTGGAATAAAATTTTCCCACCTGATGTGGATTTTCACCATATCTTAATTTTATTGCCTCTGTTCCCGCAATAGAGAAATAGGGTGGGAGACCTTTATAATGAAGATTCCATAATTTATTCATGATTATTGAATCGTACCTTGAAGTAATGTAAAAAGCCTTTATTGCCATCTTCCTCCTTGTTTCAAATGAAATTTCTCCCTTTTCCTCAAGTTCCTTTTTTATTATTTCATAATCTAAAGGATCCACTATTACAGTCACTCTATGATAATTTTTAGCCGCGGCTCTAATTAAGGCAACACCACCAATATCTATATTTTCCAATAGCTTTTCCTCTACACTTTCAGTTTTTTCAAAAGGATATAGATTTACCACTACCATATCAATACTTTTTATACCCAAGACCTCCAACTCTGGGAGTTGTTCTACCTTTGCAAGTATTCCACCAAAAATACTTGGATGCAATGTTTTGACTCTTCCAGATAAAATCTCGGAAAATCCAGATAACTCTTCCACACCATTTACATTTATACCATTCGATTGAAGATATTTTTTTGTGCCCGTAGTTGCGAAGATTTCAAAACCATATTTAAGAAGGTAATTTACAAATTCACAAAGTCCAGTCTTGTCAGATACTGAAATTATTGCCCTCATAATTATCTTAATGAAAAAATGAATTAAAACATTTTCTACCAATCTTTAATTTTTTTCTGACACTTGGAAAATCTAATTTTTATAAGGTGTAATAAATTTTTTATTCCATCTTTAAATGTTTGTAATTTCTTTTCACCCTCTCTCATGCCATAAACTATTGGTATTTCCCTAAATTTCCCATTATAAAATGCCCTTATTTTCAATTCTTCCGAAAAACCCATTCCATTAGAACATACTTGAAACTTTTTAATTAATTCCTTTTTAAAAACCCACATACCACTTTGTGAATCCTTCATTTTAATAAAAAATAGCGTTAATACTGCCAAATTCAATATAAAATTTCCTAATCTATGAGCTTTCAACATAGTATCCTTGGGTAAAAGTGATATCCTTTCAAAGGATATGAAATCATAACCTTTTAAAATTTCCTCTACTCCCTTGTTTATTTCCTCAGGTGGATATGTATTGTCCCCATCCATTGTTGCAATAATATTTCCAGTAGCGTTTAAAAATCCCGTTTTATATGCCCTACCATAACCCTTTCTTTTTTCTTTAATTACTCTTGCGCCCATAGATTCAGCAATTAATGGGGTATTGTCCGTACTACTATCAACAATTATTATTTCATAATCATATTTCACAGAATTTTTTATTCTTTCAATTACCTTACCAATAGATTTTTCTTCATTCATCGTGGGTATTACGATCGATAACCTTAAATTATCAGAAATCACTTTACCACCTTAGCATTGAGGTAACCAATTAATGCGAATGTTAAACGGGCAATACCATAAAAACTTATTCTTTGGCCTATTAATGCATTTTTTATGGAATGCTGTTTCCAAAGTTTTCCATGTTTCGATGATAGCTGTGCTCTCCCATAACCATTCCAAAATGCCTGTTTAAGGAATGATATGAGATCATCTCTTGTTTTATGGTAAACAATGGCGTTTTCATTATAAGCAAATTTTGCTCCTGCCATAATTGCTCTCATATTCAAGTCTATGTCCTCTGCCGTGATTAAAGATTCATCAAAACCGCCAATTTTTAAAAATAGTTCCTTCCTATAGGCAAGATTACATGATGGAAATGTAACATCGTAACCCATATAGATTAATTCTACTCTTTCTAGAGAAAATTTTTCATTCCCCACATACAAAGTTTTACCAGCCACTACATCATTCCCCATATCTATGAATTTCCTCATTTCCTCAAGCCAATTTTTTGAAACAATTATATCACCATCAGTAAAAACAACATAATCATAAGATGAATTTTTTACACCAATATTTCTACCACCACCTCTTGTACTCTTTTTAACTATCAATTTTATGTTTAATTTTTCCTTATATGATTCAATAATTTTTATTGTATTGTCTGTACTTTCAGCATCAACAATAACCACCTCAAAAGGACCTTCCTGTAAACAAAGTGAATCAAGAAGTTCGCCAATATGCTCCTCCTCATTTTTCACAGTTATTACTATGCTCAACGGTCTCTTCATTTTTATCCTCCATTATTTTACCTGAACCTGGTGGAAGTATTGCCATCACATCATCCAAGGGCCAGTTAAATTTTTCAGAAATGATCTTTGCCAGTTCTTCCTTTTTAGTTTCTCCTGGAATTATTACCAAATATTTAGATGTTTTACTTTTAATTGCATCAATAGGTCCTGCCATTAATAAATCAACATTTTCATATTTTATTTTTCCAACACCAATTTCAAGCTTCAAATTTCTCATATAATTTCTTTTTCCTCTAATCACCCAAGCACCTTTTGCTACATATTCACCACTTTCTGCCATCTTACTTACCTGTGAAAATGTTACCCAATATGCATCACCTACCAAATAACCTGAACTCCAAACCTTTGAATGACAAAGCCCAAATATACCTGCTTCAATTAATGTTTTTTCAGAAACCTTTGTATCCTTTACAACAACACTTGGTGCACCATGAACATCAGCATGAACATAATAATCCTTCTCACCAAGATATTTTTTCACCACCTCCTCATTTGTTTTTGCATCTCTTCCAGCTAAAACAAGTATTCCTTCTGAAGAAATAAACCATCTATATTTTTCAAACCAGAACCTTTTTCTTTCAATTACCTTTTTTTCCTCCACTTTTTTCTTTTTTATTTTCCCTACGATGTTAATTATACTATTGATTTTTTCCTCAAGCTTTTTTGCTTCAGAATAATAAAATTGGGCAATTTCACTTGGCTTTTTGGTAAAATCAACTTCCAATATTGGCGAATTTTCATCTATTTTTATCTTTGCAATCTTACCATCAATAGAGATTAATTCATTTATCTTCTCTTTTCTTCTTAATTTATCAAAGATTGAATTGTATAAATCTATTTTTCCAATAATTTCATCGGCAATTTTTCTATACTCCAACGCTTTTTCTTTGTATTCTTCAAGTTTTTTTCTCTGTTCCTTTTCAATTCTTTTTTCCTCATTTTCCTCTATTTTTCCTTCTAAAAATCTTAAAATTGCATCATTAATATTTTGGAACTCTTCACATTCACCAATTTTAATGCACATTATTTTTCCATTGCAAAAATAACCTTTTCCATCTATTGAAAATAAAAATTTTTTAATTGCCTCAAATATGGAAGTTTTTTCTTCTTCATTTAACTCATAGATCTTTTTTTCCTTTGGTATATTCAAAGTTGAACAAATATGTTCAGCATAATGACTCAAATTAAATTTTGTTGCAAGAAATACAACTATATCTTTACTACCCTCAAAGGATTTTGAAAATGATTCGTAATCCATTTTTAAGGGATTAATTGGTGAAGGTGGTAAAACATATTCTTCATCTTTTTTTATCTTCCTTGTTTTCCATTCTTTGTACTCAAGGGCAAAAATTATTTTGTTTTCCTTTGTAAAGATTATATTTCCTTTCCCAAACATTTCAAATACTATGCTTTTCCTACCAAAAAAGTTTATTTTGACTATTCTATCAAAATTGGGTTGTTCTATTGATTCTATCTTTAAATTTTCAAATTCTTCCATAAGAAATTTAGAAATTCCTTTAATTTCCATTTCTTTTTTTTCACCAAAATATATGAGGCCTTCTCTATCTAGGTATAAATCCCTGTTGCCAAACTCCTTATTGTGTAGCCTTATAACTAAAACTTGATCCAGTGCAATTTTTTTTACAAAGGAACCTACTATGAATTGGGAATTTGCACTTATCCAGGAATGAATGTCTGGTGATGTGAGTAATTCCTTCATAGACCTAACTCCGATACCTTATCTGGTAAATAAACATCAGTTACATAGTTTAAACCGTATTTTGCTAAGGCCTGTTGTTCTGCCTTTTTCCCAAGCTTAAGCATTAATTCTATTTCATTTTTCCAAAACTGTGTATTAAATCTAGGATCTGTTAATTCAGCATTTAGAGCTGCTATATCCTTTTCATTCAATTTATCCGTCGGTAATTCATAATTAACAATGTCACTTGCTGTTATTCCAATAAACTCAGCAGTTGGGGTGGCAAGATATTCTGAAAGATGCGCTGTCTTTATTGCTCCATATGCAACACTTGCATAGATTCTAAATGACCATGGATCCCCATCTGTGAAAACAAGAACAGGAAGGTTTAATTCTTCATTTAATCTTTTAAGAAGCCTTCTTGTACTCCTTGCTGGTTGTCCCTTTAAATGAACTAGAATTGCTCTTGCTTTTTCATCATATCCATTCTCAACAAGTCTATCAAACATACCTCCAGTTTCAATCGCAAGAACGAAATCGGCATCATAATCATATATCTTTAACTTATCTTTTTCAACATTATAGGGTATTGCATAACCAGCATCTCCCACATCATCTCTACAATTTATTTTCTTTGGTAAACCCTTCCTATTTATTTCCTCAAAGGTTATATTACCAATTACTGTCGCACCATCCTCCTCTGGCCTAAGCTTAAAATCCTCTCTAAGGAATTTAGTAACAATCTCAAGATCTTCAGCTAATCTATTTGATTCATCTTGTGTATGAAATTTTGCCAAATCCCAACCCTCAGAAATATAATAAAGTTCCCTAAGTGTTGATGATTTGCTCTGTTCTATCATTTCTCTTATAAAATCCATCATATACATTGTCCTTAAAAGTGTATAAGCACCATCAATCTTTTTTGCTGATCTTGTTATCTTTGCATTACCATATTTCCATACACCCTTTTGTAAATCAAGTTCTATGTTATATTTGGTTCTAGCAGGTAGTTCCATTGTTGGTATTTCTCCATTATAAAGATCTCCGTATATTTTCTCAACAATATTTTTTAATGATTCTAATGCCTTTTCATATCTACTCTTCTCCATTTTCTTCTTCCTCCTCTTCCTCAATAATAGATTTTAATGCATCAATATTCCAGTCTCCTGGTAGTGGTTCAGCCCCAACAACATGTACAGGATCTGTACCTTCAATGTAAAATACAGTTTCTCCATATTCACCCTTAAGATCAGTGAGGGAAAAAGTAAAAATTAGTTTCTCCATTGGCCTTAATTTTTCCACATTCCATATTATGTAATCCTCATTTTGATCATATTCACCAAATGGATCTATTTTTCCAAATAATTTACCATCTGGCAAATCTGCATATAATTTAAAACTCTTCTCTTCAGGGGTAAAATTTGAAACATTTACCTGAATTTTTGCATTTGAACCATTTTGAACTACATTCTCTTCTATCCAAAGTACATTCATTATTTTTGTAATTACAGGATCCAATTTTGGTATTTCTTTATTCAACAATTTTGAACTTTTTTCTGCAATCTTTGGTAATATTTTCTGAACAAGGAAAAATTTCTCAGTTAATTTTTCCTTTACTTCTCTTTTTATAAGGAAAGCCTTAATCTGTCTTGCAGATTCTTTTAACGCTAAATCAAGTTCATTCATTATTTCAGGTATTTCTGCTACTGCCTCTTTTGCCTCAGATGTATATGGTATCCTTGTTGATCCAAGATGTATGAGGATTATCATAGGGCCAATTGGAAGACCTTCACCCCCCCTCTGCTCCAAACCATATTTTCTCCAATCAATATTTTCAACTGCCTTTGTAAGAGCACAGGAACCTGCTTGATATAATAAGGGTACTCTGTTTGCAAATCTTAGTACTTTCACCTGCTCATCATGGGGTATTGAACCACCATAAACTAAACCTACTTCAACAACAAATGGATTACCAGAATAAACTGACGGTTTTCTTGTTATAGGTATGGAATAGAACGATGGTTTTAATTCCCCTAATACATTTTTTAATCCCTTCTTAATTAATGTTTCACCAATGGGTGAAAGAGATTCAAAGGAAGGAGGAAGTATTTTTACTTTTTTAAAGGATTCTTGTATCTTTTTGATTTCATCCAAGGACAATTTATGAGGATCACTTTCACAACTAATACCTGAAATTTTGCATATCTCCAAAGCTAAATGATCGCTTATTCTACTAAATTCATTTGTAAGAAATGTTTTTAATTTTTTTGCAGATGTTTTAGAACACATATGCATTAATTCGCCAATTTCAACACCTAATGGATGTGGTTTTGTTTCTTTTGGTGGTTCAATTGGTTTGTCCCATGCCCTTTCAAATCTTAACTTCATACCATCTGGATCACTAAATATTATGGTCGCATGTGGATTTACAATTGCAGTATTTTGAAGATAATCTAAAACACTTTGTTTTCCTTTTACATACTTACCCTTTAGATTTACCTGTATCTTTACACCACTTTTTTTATCAATTATAACAGGTTCCTCCTTCAATACATTTGCCATATTTTTATTTGTGTCTATAAATAGTTCAAAATAATAACCAACATCCTCTGTAGCAATTTTTGATGTAATCCTTGTTGGCTTACCTGTGGTGAGTTGTGAATATAATACTACGGCGGATATACCAATACCCTGTTGGCCCCTACTCTGTCTCACAGTATGAAATCTTGAACCATATAAAAATTGGCCAAATACCTTTGAAACTTCTTTTCTAATTATTCCAGGACCATTATCTTCTACAGTAAGTTGATATTCATCCTTATCCACCCTTTTTATATCAACATAGATTTCAGGAAGTATTCGAGCTTCCTCGCAAGCATCAAGTGAATTGTCAACAGCCTCCTTTACCGCCATCACCAACGATTTTTGTGGTGAATCAAAACCCAAAATTTGTTTATTTTTTTCGAAGAATTCTGCAATTGAAATTTGTTTTTGTTTTTTTGCAAGCTCTTCAGCTATATCCATCATTTTAATAAAAAATTCTCAGATATATATACTTAATCATTCACAATCAAGAAGTTCCCCAAGTGTACTTACCCTTTCTGCGAACGCATTATGTTTATGGATGCTCTCCTCACTTTCACTTCTTACAGTAATCAACGTATCTTTTGGAAAATCGGAGTATTTTTTTGAAATTAAATTCAATGCTTCTCTTACAACATCCTCAACAAATCTTGGATTTAGGTGTGCTTGAAAAACAAGTTCTTCTTCGTCGTTTCTCTTCAATATTTCAAATGTAGGTGATGACATTGACTTTTCCGCAATATCAATTAGATCATTTGCTTCAATTGAATAACCTTCAGGCACCTCTATCATTATAGTGGTATTATTTCTTTGATTGTGTGAAATTACAGGTATTTCATCAATGAACTTTCTATAATCCTTATACTTTTCCTTAAGCACTGTTCTAACAGTTTCCATTGCACACGGGCAGACTGTAATACCTGTTACCCTCACACCTATCATCTTTCTAATTTTACCCTCCTTTAATGTTGCCTTTGCAAATAGTACATACTTTTCCATTGTCTTTCTACCACTTGGATTTTGTCTTTCAAGAAAATAATCCGATGATAATTCAATTTCTGCATATGATGCATACGTATGTTTTTTAATTAGCATCTTAACTATATTTTCAGCCAATTCTTCTATTCCTGAGCAGGGTCTAGTTGTACTTCTCTCAACTATTTCCTCTATTATTTCAATATTTCTAGACATATCAGAACCTTTTTTTGATGCTGGTAAATCAACAAAAAGGTTAATGGTTGGGATTAAAATTACCTCCCTCCCAGGTCTCTTTACCCTTATTTGCTTTATAACATTGGTAACACCTACCCTTGTTAACTTAAAGTTTGTTTTTGGTTTCTCAGCCTGAACATCTGGAAGCTTTATTTTTTCCATACAGATCCAGATTAATTTTCAATATAAAAAAGTATTTAAAAGGGATAATATTTGATGTAATGATAAAGTATGTTTGAAATTCAAATACAGCTTAAAGGTTCCGTTCCTGAAGAAAATGACCTTGATTCTGTTCTAATTGATTTCTTATCAAGTATAGGATATATAGATGAACCAAAAAATTCCTCAGAAATGGATGAAATAAAGATAAGTGTACCTTATAGACTATTTAAGGAATGTTTTCTACTTAGACCGGATAGATTTTGGACACCTGATGAACTAATGGGTGTTCTTTCCACAACAAGACCTACACTCTATAGACATTTAAATAGGTTAAAGATGCTTGATATCCTTGAAGAGGAGGCAAGGGGGAAGGAAAAGGTTTATAGATTTAGACATGGAAGTCTTTCCTCTTCCTGGAATTTTGTTGAAGCAAATATAAAAATTGCTATGGAATATTATAGGAAAAAGGTAGAATTGATAGAAAAGCTTTCAGGGGTGAGATAATGTTGGAGTTGACCATAGGTACAAAGTGCAGGGTTTACTTACAAACTGAAAATGAAAAAATTGGTGTAAGTATTGGCAAATTTATGGGTTTTATTAATATTGGTGAAGATTCTGCTCTTGTTTTAGAAATGGAGGAAGTGGAAGGAAAATACAGAATCATACCTATAGCATCAATTGTGGCTATAGATGTTATTGAATTAAAGAAAGCTGATGAAAAGAAAGAGGAAATACCTTCTTATTTCAAATGAGGAATTTAAATGGTATTCAGCTTCTCAAAGATACCAACAGTACTTGAGTCTAATGAAATTTTGGACAAATGCTTTAAAAGGGGTAAAAAGGTTGAAATCTCGAAACATCCAGATAAGGTAAGTGCAATAAGAAATTGGGACATTGAAAAATTAAAGGTAATTGAAAAATGCGCAAAGGACACCCTGGATCGATATTTAAAAAATTTTCCAGATTTAAAAACATTAGATAAATTTCATAGTGAACTATTTTCAATTATGGTTGATGAAAATTTGTACAAAAAATCCTTAGGTTCAATTAAGTGGGCTAGAGATAGTATTGTGAAGATTACAACATCAACCATAAAAAGCTTGGAAAGAACAAGAGAAATTGATGAATTTTCCAAAATTATGAATTCATATTTTGGAAGATTTTCTTCATTTGTTGAGGGAATATCTGAATCTTTAAAGTTTTTAAAGGAATCAAGGAAAAAACTTTTACAAATACCTGACATTGATATAAATACTTTCACTGTTGTAATAGCTGGATTTCCAAACGTAGGAAAATCTGAGCTTGTTAATGCAATATCTTCTGGAAAAACTGAAGTGGCACCATATCCATTTACTACAAAGGGTATTTATGTAGGTCATATGAAAGTAGATAATAAAAAAATTCAGATTATTGATACACCAGGTCTTCTCGATAGGAATATTGAAAAAAGGAACGCGATGGAAAAGCAGGCAATTGCTGCATTAAAATATTTGGCTCATTTAATAATATTTCTAATTGATCCAAGCGAAACCTGTGGATATCCAATAGAAAAACAATATTCATTACTTAACGAGATTAAAAAATTCCTTGAAAAGGAAATTATTGTGGTAGAAAATAAAATGGACCTATTCTTATCAAATTCTAACAATATAAAAATTTCAGCAAAAGAAAAGAAGAATTTGGATTTAATTTTGAAAGAAATTAAAAGGAGGTTGAAAAATAATGGATAGAAATATAATTCTTAAATTCGCATTACAAAATGCGGTTGAACATGGTGGTAAGGCAAATAGTGGAAGTGTACTTGGTAAATGTATTGCATACGATCCTTCATTAAAAGGAAATATTAATGAATTAATGATTCAAATAAAAGATGTGATTGAAGAAGTTAATTCTAAGACCATTGAAGAACAGAAGGAGTTACTTCAAATTCTTGCACCCGAATTAATGGAGAAAAAGAAAATAGTGGAAAAAAAGGAACTACCTCCCCTTCCAAATGTAAAGGGGAAGGTAGTGATGAGAATGGCACCTTCACCTTCAGGTCCATTACACATTGGTCATTCAAGAATGGCAATTTTAAATGATGAGTATACAAAGAAATATTCCGGAAAACTTATTTTGAGAATAGAGGATACAAATCCTTTAAACATAGAAAATTCTGCATATGATATGATTAAAGAAGATTTGGAATGGCTCGAGGTAAAATTCCATGAAGTGGTAATCCAATCAGATAGATTCAATGTTTATTATAATTATGCAAAAAAATTAATAGAAATGGGAAAGGCTTACATAACATTGTGTGATGAAAAGGAATGGAGAAAATTGAAACTTTCAATGAAACCATGTCCAGATAGGGATGTGGATCCAAGCGTTCATTTGGAAAGATGGGATGAGATGCTTTCTGGTAAATATGGAAATAGGGAGGCTGTTTTTGTTGTAAAAACAGATTTAAAACATCCAAATCCAGCAATAAGAGATTGGGCAGCTTTCAGAATATTAAGGAAAGTAAAACATCCAAGAACAGGTGAAAAATACATTGTTTATCCTCTTATGAATTTTTCAGTGGCAATTGATGACCATGATTTTGGTTTAACCCATGTTCTTAGGGGAAAGGATCATATTAATAACACCTATAGGCAACTTTACATCTTTGACTATTTTGGTTGGGAAAAACCGGTTTATATACACTATGGAAAGGTAAGGATTGAAAATTCAATACTAAAAACATCAATAATTAAAAAAGGCATAAGGGATGGGAATTTTCAAGGATGGGATGATGTAAGACTTGGCACATTAATGGCATTAAGAAAAAGGGGCATATCACCAGATGCTATCAGGAAATATTGGATAGATGCGGGACTTAAAGAAGTTGACATTGTTTTTTCTTGGGAAAATCTTTATGCATATAATAGGTCAATTGTTGATCCTTTGGCCAGAAGATACTTTTTTGTTTGGGATCCTATCAATGTAAAAGTTGTAAGTGAAAAAGATTTGGTAGCTAAAATTCCACTGCATCCAAATGTGGCAATGGGTGATAAGGTTTATAATTTAGGAAAAAATTTTAATATTTTTATAACAAAGAATGATTTTTCATCAATAGTTGATGGTAAAATGTTTAGATTAAAAGACTTAGGGAATTTTGTTTACGATGGTAAAGTATTGAATTTCATAAATAATGATTTATCCTTAATAAAGAAATTGAATATAATACATTGGGTTCCTGAGAACTCATTACCGTGTAAAGTAATAATGCCAGATGGTAATACAATTAATGGTCTTGTAGAGCCTGAAATAGAGAAGTTAGAAAATGGTATTGTTCAATTTGAGAGGTTTGGTTATGTAAACATATTTAAAGTTCCTGAGATTTATGGATACTTTGCTCATAATTAGTCCGTATTTTCTTCAGAAGTTCAGGATCTTTAAATATCTTTTCAATGGATTTTACAGTAGCCATTATACCTATTATTAAATTATCCCCAGATTTTTCAGGATTTGATGCTTCCCTAAAATCATCTGAATGGCCTGGGATTCCTGGATACCCAATTTTAATATCTAGGTGTCCTGTAGGTACTACCTTGCTTACATTTGCCTCATCTGTACTACCTGATGGTGGTTTTGTATCAAGGTCGAGATTTTTTGCTTCAACACCAAATTCTTTTAGTGATTCAAAAATTACATTATTTATTACATTATTTGAAACATAATTTTCATACATTGGTGATGTATAAAAAATCTCAAGCTTTGTTCCAAATGCTGTTGAAACACCATTTAAAATACTCAATACCTTATCTTTTAATAATTTTAGAAATTCTCCAGAGGATGATCTTAAATCAATTTCAAGAACCGCCTTTTCAGGAACGATATTTGTGGCAACACCCCCTTCTCTGAAAATCATTCCAATAACAACATGCTTGTCATTTTTTGCCCATCCCCTTATATTATTAATTGCCACATAGGATGTAACAGCAGCATCTAATGCATTTATTCCCTTTTCAGGTGAATCAGCCATATGTGAGGATTTTCCGTGAAATATTGCCTGAAATGATATGTCTGCAAGTGCTTTACCACCTACACTCCAAGAATCATCAGGGTGCATTCCTATCACAAAATCAATGTCTTTAAAGGCTCCACTTTCTGAAAAAATCACCTTACTTCCAGCATATTTTCCTATCCCTTCCTCTGATGGCGTCCCGAATACCACTACTTTTCCACTTTTTATACTTTTTGTAAGTAATACTGCAGTTCCATATGCCCAAGCTGCAATTAAATTATGACCGCACGAATGACCGTTTGGAAGTGCATCATATTCGGCCAAAAGTCCTACAGCAGGTTTTCCTTCACCCCATTCTGCCCTAAAGGCAGTTTCTATGTTCAAATATGGATATTCTACCTTAAAACCATGGGACCTAAGAGATTCAACGAGTAATCTGGATGATTTTCTTTCTTCACTTCCTATTTCAGCATATTCGTATATTTTTTTGGATATTTCTAAAATTTCATTCTTTAATTTTTCTTCCATATAATAAAAATATACATGTTTTGATTAAATAATTTATGGTAATAATTCCATATATGCTTCCCTTAACAATGAAACATAGTATTTTATAGAATAATCAACATTCTCAATTCTAGATTCATCAACTACCCTTAAGGGATTTGTTGAATGCACTAAATATCTAATATATTCACCCGGTCTTTTCATTTCACCTCTTTCATAGAGTTCATCCAGTAATATTGCACTAGCAGTTCTTGAAATGTATTGAAATGGATACCTACTTACCCTTCTCTGTATGAGTAACAAATTTTTATCCACATCCCTTCTTTCAATCCTTTTCTTATATTCCATAAACTTTTCATTTATTCTTTTCTTTATAATTTCAATATCACTCCTTGAAAATAAATTTTTAAGTATTTCAAGTGATTCTTCTTGAAAATTTTTAATAAATTGGGGTACATCCTGTCTTCTCATCATTAATCCTCTTACTTTGAATTCAAAACTCTTTTTTAAACCTAAATATCTTCCTGGGGCTCCCACAGATGGTATTCCTTTTTCTGGAAGTATCTTTACCCAAAAATACTCGTCTGATATTTCTATTGGAAGTGATGTATCCTTTTCAATTTCCTCTAATACTTCTTTTGTTACCTTTCCCTGAACCATAATGGAATCAACTATTCCATGTATCAATTTGCAACCTTTTGACTCAATAATTTCTTTTGCCCTTAAAAAATATTCTCTAGCATACGCATTTATTGCCTCATGAACTTCAATTGATCCAAATTTTGCATTTCTATATCCTGTATAACCAAATGATGTAACAAGCATCCATTTTAATGAAGTATCAATACCCTTAATTCCAGTATCATTTTTCTTCATACTTTTTGTTTTAATCCTTAATTCAAGTAATGGGGAAAGTACCTCTGAAAGAAATCCTCTCTTTTTACAAACATTGTATCCAATTTCAGGAACAGTATCGTATTCACTACATTCTGCATTAACAGTTTCCTGGGAAAGATTTTTTCTTACTATTATACTTGGATACATAGATGTAAAATCAAGCTCAACAACATCAAAATAAAGCCCTGGCTGAGGCTGGTATACAATTCCACCCCTATCAGCGTTTATAAGTGTTTCCAAGGTTTTTTCCTTTTCAGCTTTAAATTTATGAAATGGAACTGCAATACCTTTTTTTAATGCTTCATAAACTTCCATTGTGGATACCAGCGTTCCAGGTGTAGATCTTGAGGCATAGGAAACTGGCAATGATGATATTCTGGATACTGTTAAAAGTCCTCTAATACCTCCTTCACTGTATATGAATGATGTTTCGGGATCCACTATACTTCTTCCTATAGGTATTAATGCCCCAGTCTTATAATATTCCCTGCCATAAGAAAAATATTCTTTTTCTCCCAATGTCCTCCAACCCCTTCTTCTACCTAAACAAAATTCATCGTTATTTTTTCTTGCTATTTCTATCATTTTTTTAATAATACTGTCCCCACCTGGAAAAATAATTATATCTGGATCTTCAGATTCAACAATTTTTTCAAGATTTTTGTAATCAAGAGAATATATTGTTTTTTCATTTATTTTTAAATTTTCGCCAATTTTTTTTATTTCCATTAAAACAATTCCATCCGTATTCATTATACTAAATCTTTCCCTACCGTCATAAAATGGAAAGATCCCCATATCAGCAAGGAATCTCACAGAAAACCTAATATCAACATTAAAAAGTTTTGCCCTATGATAATTATAATATCTGTCTATTGTATTAACAACATTAAAAAAGTTAGAAGATCTAGCCTTTATTGATATACCGTAATATTCATTTTCAATGTCCCTAAATTTTTTTCTTTCAATTCTTACCACACCTTCCATATCCAATGATTCTAGCTCTTCAAGAATATTTTCATTTCCTGAAATAAGTAGTTCTGGTAAAAAATCATATTTTCTCATTATCACTTTCCCATTTTCTCTATACCATAAATAAGCATTATTCCAAACGTCAATTTCCACTAACATTTTTTAATTCCTCTATCTCTTTTTCTAATTCTATTAAAACTGATAGAAAAACTGCCTCAAGCGGATCGTATAGAGCATATTGTGCTTCACCTGAATGTTTTTTCACATTCTCTATTATTTTTTCCATGTATTTTCTATCCTCTTCTTTCATAGCCCTTTCGTAAGATTTCCATCTAACAACTATTTTCTCAATTTCCTGTCTCATTGATTCCACATTTCTTCCCATTTTTTACACCTCCATAAAATAATTAAGAGAAGCTTGATGGGGGTCCTTATAAAATATTCTTATAACACCATCACTTTCCAGCAACCATCCTTCCTCAATTTCCCTCATTTTTATTTTTTTATGTTCAATTGGGAATTTAAAATTCTCTTCAGATGAAAAAATGCAAATTGAATTGTTTGTTTCAGCATATTTGAGTAATGAAATTGCAATCATATTCAATAATGAATGCTTTTCATCACCTCTAAGATCATTAAAGGAAACAGGGTCGTGGAAAAAGAGAACAAGATCATAATATTTTTCAAGTTCTAAAACAATGGTTAAAAGTTGATGGTATGTAAAACCTCTTCTAATCAATATATTTTTAGTTTTTCCCATTCTATTTAAAATTGCATACAACATTCTTAATTTGATTGGAACAATGTTCCCAAAGATTAAATATGAATTAAAGCCAAGAATCTGGGATTCAACAATTATATTTTCCCAAACGAAACCCCCCTCTTCCCTTACAAAATTTAATTTTCCTGGAGTAAATAAATCTAACATGTTCATATATTTTAATATGTTATAATATTAAATATTTCTTTTCAAGGTACTTTATTTAATAAATCTGATTAGTGTCTTAATATTATCATATATATAGTTTATATCATTTTCATTTTTTATGTGTAAATTTAAAAATAAGAGATGAGGAAAAACATAATAAGAAAAGATTTTCGCAAAAATATAACAAACAATTAGTAATTAGAGGTGAATTTTATCCTGATCTAGAATTTTTCAGAACATTAGGATGATGAACTTAGAGAAATGAACAAAGGGAAAGGAGTATATTGAAATTTCTGGATAGTTTTATTAAATGGATGAGGGTGTGGAATCAGCTAGTTAATTATCGTGGACTGGAAGAATGCTCAAAAAATACAAGTTCATACTATATAAAGAAAAGAAAAAATAGGTTAGTTCACTTGACAAAAGATATTTTTGTCAATTTAATATCTGAATTTTTGATCTAAATATATTTATTGACACTTTTTAAAATAATAAAATAAAAAAGTAAAAAAAATTAGTTAAGCAGGTTTACCAGTAAGCCACATAACTGGAAATATATAGTTATGATCATTAAAGTTTACATCAATTTTTAATACATAAGCATAGATAAGTATTGGATTACCCTGTGATGGGCTCCCTACTTTACCATCATTTTGGGCATATCCCCCAAATGCTATAGTACTTGACTTTGATCTAACTACTCCGCTCAATACTAAACCTAAAACAGAGCTCACTAGCCCTGTTATATCTAAAACTTTGAGACCTATTTCAGCCCACCCACTGGCCGGAGACCATCCATCCGCTTTCATAACTGCAGTTACAAGTCCTATTACTCCTAGACCTATGCCAATAATACCATTTATAGTCCCCTGTAAGTTATTATAATCTCCGCTTGTACTTGAATAAATTGCACCCCACGTTATTTCATTACCTGGAGTTACATTTCCTTCTAAAGTGTTTGTCATGTTGTTTAAAAATCCTAATTGTTTAATGGCTGTAGGATTATCATATGGGCAATTTGGATCATATGCATCATATGCAGATCCTAAAACATATCTTCCGTTAGCAATGTTTATCGAGGATACATAAATATGTGCATAAAAGTTATTTAACCACTCTTTTACACCTGTAGCTAAATTAACATAAGCTTCTTGATATTTATCAACAGTAACATTTCCAACTGCATAAATATATCCAGCTGACGCAATTTTATTAACACTAGGAGGGCGTAAAAGTATTCCAGTAGAATTAATAACATTATTAGGGTTGAAAGTACCATTATTATCTATATAATAGCTTACTGTATTATTTATATTATATACTCTGCCTCCAGTAAACGACGTTGTGCCACTTCCTAATGTGATAGAGAGATCCATCAGTGCATTTCCGCCTGTATCATTTCCAAAAGCTAACGGTATTCTTCCATTATGAAAAGTAGTAGATTTTATCAAATACCAAACATATAGGTAATGTAGGTTAGTTCCCAGTGATGTAACAGAGTTAACCAAAGAAACAGCATTGTTAACAGGCACATAAAAATGTGGTAAGTTCGATAAAGATGGGTGATCTGTTATATTTAACGTAAGGCTCTTAAGTATATTAAAAGGGTTAATTTCTATCTCGTTCCCTGCCATTACTACTTCATTGTAAGTAGCATTATGTGTAACTACGTAAGTTATTTCAAGATCAAGTCCTATT